>PKCN01000106.1 GCA_002862205.1 Planctomycetaceae bacterium
GCTCCCCCCGCCAAAATGCCGGACAGCAGATGGATTCTCGGTTGATCACTTAAATTGTGTTCAGTCACATCCGAGCTCCCACATACTTGGCCTCAAGAACATCGTTGTTGGCGATGTTGTTGGCGATGAAGAACGTTTTTCCAACTGGTTTCGTGCGGGGCAGGATAGTCAGAAATCTGCTGCGGATGCCACTGGAGCCTGTGAGGACGCCTCGTAACTATTGATCCGAGGGCCGAAAATGCCATCGGAAGCCCAGTTTTACCGTGTTTTAGAGGTCATAAACCTCCCATTGGCCTCGACGATTCCGGTTGAGTCCTGCTAAATTGCCGAGCTTCCCTCGCTGCGACTCCCATTGTCGTCGGCTGCAGTATTGGGCTGGCAGGTTTCCCCGCTGTCAGAATGACCCTGAAATATGCATCGAACTGTCACAAATAGCACGATAACCCCGTGATTCTGATCCTCAAGAGTAACGCGACCGACGACCAAATAGACCACGTTTTGGAACGGGTTGAGGCGATGGGGTTGCAGCATCACCTGAGTCGTGGCACTTTTCGCACCATTGTGGGAATCATTGGTGATGAAGAAAAACTGCGACAAGAGCCCATGCGGGCGATCCCAGGGGTAGCCCAAGTGATTCCCGTCTTACCTGCCTACAAATTGGCCTCCAGAGATGCTCATCCTGAATCGAGCGTGATCGATGTTTCGGGCGTGAAAATCGGTGGTGGTAATCTCGGCATGATCGCAGGTCCATGCAGTGTCGAAGACCCAGAGCGAATGTTTCGGATTGCGGAGTCGGTTTGTAAGTCTGGCGCTAACCTGTTCCGCGGCGGGGCATTCAAACCGAGGACCAGTCCCTACGCTTTTCAGGGGATGGGTGAAGAGGGTTTGCGTTTACTTCGCGAAGTCGGTGACAAATTTCAGCTTCCCATCGTGACAGAGGTGACTGATCCCAGACTGGTTGATCTGGTCAGTGGGTATGCGGATATGTTGCAGGTCGGTGCCCGAAACATGCAAAACTTTGCGTTATTGATGGAGGTTGGGAAATCAAATCGTCCTGTGCTGTTGAAACGTGGTATGAGTGCGACGATCAATGATTTGCTGATGTGCGCCGAATACATACTTTCACAGGGAAACAGTAATGTGGTGCTCTGTGAACGAGGCATTAAAAGTTTTGACTCTGCGACGCGGAACCTGTTTGACGTGGCCGCTGTGCCTGCCGTCCAGGCTTTGTCGCATCTGCCGATCATTGTCGATCCGTCTCATGCAACGGGACGCCCTGATCTGATACCACCATGTGCTCTCGCAGGGTTGGCTGCTGGTGCTGATGGTGTTCACATTGAAGTTCATGATTGTCCTGAAGTCGCCAAGAGTGATGGGCCGCAGGCACTTTTACCCGAACAATATGATGAGTTGGCAAGTCAGATGAAATCACTTGCCAGCTTGCTTGGAAAAACGATTTCACCGCTCCCGGAGACTTTGGTTTGAGCCGTCGAACACTAATTGCAGGTAATTGGAAAATGAACACGCGGGCTGCTGATGCATCAGCGCTTGCCCAAGGAGTCGTCAGCGGTGTTGGGGATAACCCCAGCGTTGAAGTTGCTCTTTGTCCTCCCTCTGTTTACTTGAGCGCGGTAGCGGAGGCTGTCGCGGGTACACCTGTCGGCCTAGGTGCCCAAAACCTGTACGCTGCGGAAGACGGCGCGTTCACGGGCGAGGTGAACGCAGCAATGCTGACAGATGTCGGATGCCGTTACGTCATTTTGGGACACAGTGAACGCCGCGCCATCATGGGCGAGTGCGATAAACAGGTCAGCGAGAAACTGCACGCCGCGTTGGCAGGAAATCTGATCCCGATTGTTTGTGTCGGTGAGACACTGGACGATCGTGAATCAGACGCAACCGAAAAGGTTGTCGAGACTCAAATCCGAGGTTCGCTCGAGGGCCTTGATGAAGTGCGTGCCGCAGGAATTGTGATCGCATATGAACCAGTCTGGGCAATCGGCACAGGCCGCACTGCTTCTCCTGAACAGGCAGAAGAAGTACACGCCTTCATTCGCAAACTTCTCGGCGAACTGTTCACCGACGATGTGGCTGCACAGATCCGTATTCAGTACGGGGGCAGCGTTAAACCCGGCAACGCTGAAGAGCTGCTGGGGCAGCCCAATATCGATGGAGCATTGGTGGGTGGTGCCAGTCTGAAGGCGGAAGATTTCCTCGGGATTATTAATGCGGGCTGATCCGTAACGTACAAATATCCAAACTCAATTCGCGGTAGTGTCATGAATTTCTTTTTGTTAGGTGATTTTGCTAACGGAATGCTCGGCATCCTGATGGCGTTTCTGTCACTCTTCTTGATCATGCTGATCCTGATTCAGCGTGGTAAAGGCGGTGGTTTGACGGGAGCTCTGGGAGGACCCGGTGGCCAGAGTGCTTTTGGCAGCAAGGCTGGCGATACGTTCACGGTGGTCACCATTGTCGTGGCCTCGATCTGGGGCTTTACCTGCGCTTTTGCAATGTGGTTGAACGTTCCTCCAACCATCGATGGGGGCGACATGGATCTTGATAAAACCGCTTCCGTTGAATCTGCGGGTACTGGTGACAGCAGTGCCGTACCTCCCGACGGGCAGGGCGCGGCAGAAAATGGTGGTTTATCCGGAGGACTGTTTCAGGGCGACGCGGATGCGAGCTCAAGCAGCACAGAGCCAGCGGAAAGCACGGAGCCAGCGGAAAGCACAGAGCCAGCGGCAGGCACAGAGCCAGCGGCAGGCACAGAGCCAGCGGAAAGCACAGAGCCAGCGGAAAGCACAGCCGCATCTGGATCGGATGAGACTGCAGATTCCAACGAGAAGAAGTGACGACACAGTTCCCGCACCACGATCGACACCGACTTGTTGTGACGTTTGTGGTGATGGTTGATCAGCTGTATCCCTCCCAAAGCAATATTGTATGACGACATCCAAGCCTTCGATTGTTAGAAGTATGACTGGGCAAGGTCATGCCAGCGAACAGGGTGAGTTGGGAACAGTTTCGGTAGAAATCCGGACAGTCAATAATCGTGGATTCAAGTTTTCTCCCCGCGTTAGCGATAGCCTCGCAACGCTGGAGTCGAAAATGGAGGCAGTGACTCGTTCCTTGATTCACCGAGGAACTGTTCACCTGACCGTGTCTTGGCGGCGTGTCGCGTCTGAGAGCTTGCCAAATGTTGATGTCAAAGTGCTACAGGCTTATCTGGACCAATTGGCTGAAGTCCAAGCGGACGCGGCTTTGAATGCTACTGTGGATTTGGCTGCGTTGATGACGTTGCCGGGGGTCATTGGTTCGGTTCGTGAAGATCGTCGAGACGATGCGGGGCTCTGGAGTTTGGTTGAGCAGGTCATTCGTTTAGCGATTGTGAACCTTGATGAGATGCGTCTGACAGAGGGCGGGCGAATGGGCACGACACTCACGGAGGATTGTTCGATTGTCACTGACCGCCTCGGGCGGATTCGTGAGATTGCACCTCGGGCAGTGGAAAGTTATCGAAGTCGTTTGGAATTGAAAATTCAGCGGGTGTTGGAGGAGCATGACAAGCAGGTTCAGACGGTTGACCTGTTGAGGGAGGTTCAGATCTACGCTGATCGAGTTGATATTAGCGAGGAGATCACTCGGCTGGGCAGTCACTTACAGATGTTCGACGACGTGCTGGCTGGAAAAGAAGCAGAACTTCGGGAGCCCATGGGCCGAAAGCTGGATTTCATTCTTCAGGAAATGTTTCGGGAAACAAATACGATTGGCAGTAAAGCAGCTGATGCCGAAATTTCGTCTCACGTGGTCGAGATCAAGTGCGCGATTGAGCGGATGCGGGAGCTTGTGCAGAATCTTGAATGATGGTGGTTCCAAAGCCGGGCTGGCAGTCGAACGGCTCCCGGCTGAGCGGTTTGGCAGTCGAAACCAGGACCGCCAGGTGGTCGGAGTGTGTTCATGAGTAATGGTTCATCTGGTCGATTAATTATCCTTTCTGGGCCCAGTGGTGCTGGAAAATCGACGGTGGTGCGCCATTTGTTGGAAGAATGTGATTTGCCGCTGAAATTAAGCGTTTCGGCGACGACAAGGAGTCCCAGAGAGGGCGAGCAGCACGGAGAACACTATTTTTTCCTGTCAGACGAGGATTTTTGTCGCCTCCGCGAGGGTGGGGAATTTCTCGAATGCAAGGAGGTTTTCGGGCTCGGATACTGGTATGGGACGTTGCGGGAGCAGGTAACCACTGGTCTGAAAGCCGGGAATTGGGTTATTTTGGAGATAGATGTTCAGGGTGCTTTGGCATTGATGGACGACAGAACGCTGTCGCCGATTACTCTGTTCATACACCCGGGGGGCATGAAGGAACTGGAGCAAAGACTCCGTACGCGGGGTACTGAGATTGAGGAAGCGATTCGTGCACGTCTGGAAACAGCACACAATGAGATGCAGCACATGCATCGATATCAGTTTGAAGTCATCAACGGATCCGTCGACTTAGCGGTCGACGAGATCTGCCGAATATTGAAAGATCACAAGGAAAAATATCCATGCTCGAAGAGCTAAAAGAAGAAGAGATCGTCAACAAAGTTGGCGGCCGATTCAAACTGAGTACTCTCATTCAAAAACGCCTCGTACAACTCAATCAGGGCAGTCGTGCTCTGGTGAATGTTGATACTCACGACAAAATGTCGATCGTGTTGCAGGAAATTGTTCAGGACAAGATTGTGCTGAACATGGACAACGAAGTTGAGCAGCTAGCGGACCTTGACGCGACGATCGCGGCGGCCGAGGGGCCAGAAATCGAAGCTTCGGACCTGTGAGCTTGAATCATGAGTGACAGCAGGCGAGCGATAGTGCTTGCCGTGGGTGGCGGCATCGCTGCCTACAAGTCGGCGTTCCTTTGCAGTCGGCTCGTTCAAAGCGGGCACGACGTGCGTGTGGTGTTGACCAAGTCAGCGCTGAAATTTGTTGGTGTTTCCACGTTTTCGGCCTTGTCCGGTCAAGCTGTTGCCACCGATGTGTTCCAGCCGGAACAGTTTCCGTTGGGAGCCCACATCGAGCTTGCAAAGGTGTGTGATCTCTTGATTGTGGCACCCGCGACAGCAAATGTAATGGCCCGATTTGCTTCGGGAATGGCAGATGATCTGATCAGCACCCTGTACTTGCAGGTTGCCAGCCCTGTTCTGCTGGCGCCTGCAATGAGCGACTCGATGTGGCAGAAATCCGCTGTACGGCGGAACGTGGCCTGTCTTCGGGAAGACGGCTGCCATTTCGTTGGACCTTCATCGGGCTGGCTCAGTTGCCGTGCCAGTGGTGAGGGTCGAATGAGTGAACCGAACGAAATTCTGGAGGCGGCAGAGGCTCTGTTCAACTGATAAGAATATTTTGTACTCTCAGGATGAGTGGAGTCTTGCCGGGGTAGATCACCATGAGCTTATGGTATCTCGGGTAGTTCACGGAATAATCATGCATACACGTTTGGTTTTCCTTCATCATTGCGACTAACAGCCACCGATGCTGGCATCCGGTAATTATGTCTTCTCTATTAGTTTTCGGTCATCAAAATCCCGACACTGATGCGATCTGCAGTGCGATTGCCTATGCGGACTTTCTGCGTGCGACGACCCGCCCTGATGCGGTAGCAGCATGTTGCGGGACGCCCAACCAGCGAACCGAGTTTGCACTTCGTAAGGCGGGTGTACAGGCTCCCCGGATTATCATGGATATTCGTCCCGAGATTGAGGACGTTTGCACGCGGAATCCTGTTGTGGCTCATCATGATGAGGCGTTTTATGACGTTTATCAGCGAATGCAGGAGGGTGGACTCAGGGCCATACCGGTGCTTGATGATGAGAACCGGATCATGGGGATTGTCTCGTTGCTCGATCTGTTGGAACTGATGTTTTCTGGTGGCGTGGATCCAGTACATTCACGCGAATTGAGTAGCACCCTGAGCAAGGTCAATGCAGTGGTTGGTGGCGAGTTCCAGCACGCAGTCAATCCTGATCAAACCGACGACTTTGTACTGACTGTTGGGGCGATGAGCGCTGGTGGTTTCACCGAGCGGATGATGCGATTTCCAGCGGAGCGTTTGCTGGTTGTCAGTGGTGATCGCCCGACGATTCAGTTGCCCGCGCTTGAAATGGGAGTTCGTGCATTGGTCGTCACTGGAGGCTATCAGCTTTCCAGTGGCTTGATGCAACTGGCAGAGGCTCGTAATGTTTCAGTGATCAACAGTCCTTATGACACGGCAACCACCACACTGCGGATCAAGGCTGCTCAGCATATCGCGTCGATCATTGATACGAATTTCATGACCGTGCCAGCCAAGATGCCCATCGCAGCTGTGCGGCATCACATCTTCCGATCCAACCAGACAATCTTTCCGATTGTCGATAGTGGTGAGTTGGTAGGTGTCTTCAGCAAAAGTGATCTTGTTCATCCTCCCCAGCAGGAGCTTGTGCTGGTGGATCATAATGAACTGTCGCAGGCAGTTCAGGGTGCTGAGGATGCAGATATTGTGGAGGTTTTAGATCACCATCGCTTGGGTGGCTCATTGAAGTCGAGTCGCCCAATTCGGTTAACCATGGAACCAGTAGGTTCCACTTGCACGTTGGTTGCACGTATGTATCGGCAGGCAAAAATTGATCCCACGGCAGGGATCGCGCTTTGCATGGCGTCAGGGATGATCAGTGATACCCTCATGCTGCGTTCGCCAACCACGACTGACATCGACCGGGACTGTTTGGAATGGCTTCAACAGTTTTGTGAAGTGGACTTGCACGAGTATGCGGGAGAGTTTTTTAAAGTCGGATCTGCATTGCGTTCATGTACGCCGGCTGAGGTTGTACGCGAGGATTGTAAAGAGTTTCATGACGCTGGACGCCGGTTTTCAATTTCACAAATTGAAGAAATCGGATTTGATCTGTTCTGGCAACGGAAAGACGAAATGGCATCCGCTCTGGAAGCCCTCGCGTCCGACAAGCAACTTGAATTCGCTGCGCTGCTGGTCACTGATATCAGCAGCAACGGAAGCTTATTGCTGATGAGTCGTGAGCCCGAGGGCTGGGAAGAAATCAACTATCCCCAATTGGAGGAAAAACTCTACCAATTGGATAATGTGGTCAGTCGCAAGAAGCAATTATTGCCCTTGATAAGCAGCTTGCTTGAAGCTGCTCCTGTGGTTGCCAAGTGAGTGACAAGAACTGGGGCCAGCAGGCGGGGTCCGCGACTGGTAAAGGCAAGCGGGGCTCGGCATACGCTGCCTACTTGTCTGCTGCTTGGCGGGCGAGGTCGACTGCCACGATCTCTTTATCGTTTCTGATGTAGGCAGTTTGGTTTGCGTAGGCGGGATGACTCCAGACCACTGACCGACCAAAACATTCTGCAGTGGGTTCCAAGGCGTGGAATCTGCCTCGACTGGTGTAGCCCTGCTCACTCAGTTCCGCGATTTGAAGATCTCCCGTTTCACCCATGACCAGAAAGCGATTGGAATCACCAAGCCGTGTCAGGAATGCTGTTCCGTGTTTGACGAATCGTTCTTCCGAAGGTTGAGTTGCTTCAAATGTTTTCCATAACCTCGAACCAGTTTTCCCATCCACTGCGATCAAGCAGCCTTCAACGCAGTCCGTTCCATAAATCACCCCGTCCATCAACACGGGAGTAGCGTTACCAGAATGCACGGCACTCTTGGGCTCGCCTCGCCATATTTCTTTTGCTTTGGCTTGGTCGGCAGCAAGTTCAATCAGCACCGCTTCGTTGTGAATTGAACTGGCGTACATCCGGTTGCCTTCGATCATGGGTCTGGCGATCGACATCTCATAAGAGGGTTGCATCGGAATGCTCCAGTTTTGCTTTCCGTTCTCCGGATTCAGGCTGACCACCGCTTCGGGGTGAAAAGCAATTAGCTGCCGAGCCTGGCCAGCTTGAATGATTGACAGAGGGCAGTAACCTGCCTTTGCATCGAGCGCTTTCCAGCGAATTTCACCAGTTCGTTTGTCGAAAGCAACGACCCCCTGCCCTTCACCGCCGACCATTGTGTAGAGCAGATTGCCGTCAACCAAAGGGTGGGATGCAAATCCCCAGATTGGGACTTCTGCGTTCAAGTCACGTTTCAGACTGCGTGACCAGACAATTTTCCCATCAGCTGCCTGCAAACACTTGAGATCACCTTCACTCCCGAGGATGAATACATGCTCATTATCCAAGGTTGGTGTACAGCGGGGGCCATTTGGGTAAGAAACGCGGTAAGGACAATGGTAGGAATGAACCCACAGGATTTTTCCGGAGGCAGCATCGAGTGCGACTAATCTTTCTTGACCATTCAATTCCGCCCGCTCCCCCGGATTATTGAATGCATCACCCGAGGTTTGTTGATAGTCAAAAACAAATACACGTCCGTTGGCTGCAGCAGGTCCTGCATATCCACTATAAATTGGGACACGCCATTTGACAGGTAAGCCGGAATCGGGGATCTCGTCAATGATTCCCGTTTCGCGGTAGACTCCGTCACGAGAATTTCCCATCCACCCCCGCCAGTCATCGGCCATGCATGAAAAAGTGAGGATTTGAATTGAAACGAGGCTGCTAATTGCTGTACTCGTAAGTCTGTTGAGACGTAAGTCCATGATTCTTTGTCGATCGGGAATGGGAAACCAAGTGGGTGAGCGTTCGTTATTTTTACACCATTATAAACCGTTAGGAATCAGTAGAAGATGGCCAAGAAGAAGAAGGGAATGAGTGTTGGCCAGTGCCGTCGCCTGGTTCTAATGCGGCATGCAAAGAGTGATTGGGGAGATAATTCGCTGTCAGATCATGATCGACCGTTGAATCGTCGTGGGATGGAGGATGCTCCAAGCATGGCACAGTGGATCGAGGAAAATGATCTGATCCCAGATCAGATCATCTGTTCGAGTGCCAAACGGACTCGCGAAACCGTTGAATTGATGCTGCAAGTTTGGGCTCAGGAACCCACTTGGTCGTCAGAGGAGTCGCTGTACTTGGCCGCCCCTGACACCATTGTGTCGACGATCCGTTCCGGTTTTTCAGGAGCGAACACCTTGATGATTGTCGCTCATAATCCAGGCATGGCTTACCTTGCGAGTATGCTGGCTGGCAAAGGCGTTGATATGCCGACTGCGGCGATTGCGGTATTTGAAGTGACAGATGCACAATGGTGTGATTTCGATTCGGGCACAGCGCTGCAATTGACACACTTCATGCGTCCAAAAGCCCTGTAGAGTGCATGAATTTTCCGACACCTTGGCTCATCATCGTTGCCGTCATCATTGGACATTTTGGGCTCAATGTTGCGATCTATAATCGCATCAACGGAACGGCCATTCCACGTTCCACTTTGAAACGAATTACCAAGGTACTTCTACTCTGGACCATCGCTGGTCCGTTTTTGATCTCATTTCTGTATTCCGGGTTCATCGTTGATTTTTTCTGGAACCGGCCAGCTTCGCCTCCCCCGCTTCTTCGCGGCTACTCTTACCTTTGTCTTGCTGCCTGGATCGTATTTGGTATTCCTTGGCTGATTTGGCGTCCCGTGTTCAAGTTGGAATGGATATCCATCAAGCGACGTGTGGAAGTCACCAAGGTTCAGGCAACCACTGCCAATGCATTACCGCTGAGCAGGAAGTGCAAGGTTGCAAGCCAACTACCTTGGAATCAGATCTTGGAGTTGTCAGTTGAGGAAATTGATCTACCTGTCCGTGGATTACCCGAAGGTTTGAACGGATATCGGATTGCTCATCTCTCTGATATTCATCTGACGGGCGATATTCATCCGGATTTTGCCGGGTACGCTGTGCTTCGCGCTGCTCAATGGCAGCCAGACCTGATGGCATTGACTGGCGACATTATTGACAAACAGATCTGTGTTGATTGGTTGGTTGATATTTTTTCGCCGGTTGATTGTCGCGATGGCTGTTTTTTTGTGCTTGGCAACCATGACACACGGATTATTGATTCCCGGCAGACAAGGGAAGCAATGAGTCGGGCTGGATGGACTGACTTGGGAGGGCGTAGCTTACGGCTTCCACTCGCTGATGGAGTGGAGGGGATGTTGATCGGCAATGAGTACCCGTGGTACAGCCGTCCTCAAGTTCCAACGGCGAATGATTCTGCATTCAGAATATTGTTGAGCCATAGCCCTGATCAATTGTGGTGGGCCCGACGACATCATGTCTCCTTGATGCTGGCAGGACACACCCATGGGGGACAAGGACGCTTACCGCTTGCCGGAGCAATTCTTGGTCCCAGCTATCACGGAAGCCGTTTCGCTGCTGGTGATTTCTATCGTACGCCCACAACACTGCATGTCAGTCGTGGGTTGAGCGGAACGCATCTGCTCAGACTCAATTGCCGACCAGAACTTTCGTTGATCACTCTGAGGACGCAGCCACTCGGCGCCGAGAGTATTTGAATCCTGGGATGAAGAAACAGGCCGCCGACACAACGCCAAAGATGAGATGTGCGTAATCGGTGTGGATTGCCATCAGCAGAGCTGCGATCAGCAGGGCCGCCGCCTGAATGTAAAATACGCCACTCAACATGCTGGCTTTGATGATGAAGACCATTGCGGAAATCACTCCCAGCAGTGGAGACAATGCGAGAACCTCAAATTCCATCAGACGCTCAATCGGGAATAGCATCGCGATAGCCACCATGCTGGATCCCCAGACATGAGCAATTTGCCTCTCAATAAATGTCACCGGTCCCATGCGCTGCCGAAGTTTCCAGAATACAGCGGCCCATGCCCCAAGGCCGAGCGTCCAGACAGCAACGTACATGCTGACCTGCGTCACCCCCAAGTAGTCCATTTGCCATGTCAGCAGACCGGCAATCAGTAACACCATTGAGTGCCAAATCCACAAGGTGCCCCAGTTTTCGAGTACTGCTGCGTGATGGGTTTCGCGAAAGACGCGGGCAAGTACCTGATTGAAGCGGCCACTACGCGCGGCAACCCGCTCATCTGCCAGGTAAGCTTCGAGGTCTTGAGCGAGTGCTTCTCCAGATTGGTAGCGCAGGTCAATGGGTTTCTGCAGACAGCGAACCACGATCATTTCCAGATCACGGTCGAGTCTGGGACGAAGGGTGCGGGGGGCGATCGGGTCTTGTTCGACCACCAGCATTACCGTTTCCATCGGGGAGTCAGACACAAACGGACTACGACCGGTCAGAGCAAAGTACAGCACGCAACCCAAAGAGTAGACATCACTGGTGGGTCCGATCAAATTGCGACGACCACCCGCCTGTTCGGGAGACATATAGGCTGGTGTCCCCACCAACATGCCGCTTCTAGTCAGGCTTGCATCAGATCCACTTTGTTTGGCGAGACCAAAGTCGGTGACCAATGGAGTACCGTCGGCGGCCAGCAGGATGTTGCTTGGTTTGAGGTCGCGATGCAGAATTCCCTGGTCGTGGGCAAACCCGATTGCTCGCGCAATCGCGGCTACGAGCCTGGCGATCTCCCGTTGCGGCAAAGGACCCTGATTGATGACTCGTTCGGCAAGTGTTTCTCCAACCACCAACTGCATGCTGAAAAAAGGTCGCCCCTCGATATCACCCGCTTCGTAAACCGGGACAATGTTGGGGTGCTGCAATCTTGCCGTTGCTGATGCTTCGGCGAGGAATCTTTGCAAGTCTGCTTCGCTTGCCAGACGACCACGTAGAATCATTTTGATGGCGACTTCCCGATCGAGACTGATTTGCCTCGCACGGAACACCACGCCCATACCACCTCGCCCCAATTCTTCGATGAGCTCGTAATCGCCAATCGTTGTGGGCAGGGTCAGACTCTTCCATCGGGAAGTATCCGAAATACTGCTCAAACCTTCGTCAGCAATCGCCCCGGCGGTGTCGGTGACTAGAAGAGCCCCCCATAACCTCCGCAACTCTCCTGAAAGATCCGGATGCTCGCCGCAGACTGTTTCCAAATCGACAATCTCGCCCCGGCATACTGCATCCGCAACGTCTGAAAGGATCACAGCAAGTCTTTCTTCGTGATCCGTTGTCGTTGCGTCGCTGGTCACAGCGAGTTCTCTGTTGGAGCCTCGATTTGATTTTCAGCCAACAGTTGTCGAAGACGCCTTAACGCCCGCAGATATCGCATGCTGGCAGCTGGCGGATTGAGCTTCAGAACCTCTGCAATCTCTAGATTTGAGAGATGTTCATAGTGTCGCATCAGGATGATTTCACGATCCTGTTCATTCAACAATTCAATCACCGCTTCTACTTTGCCCGCAATTTCCCGCTGGGTTGCAGCAGCAGCAGGAGTCAACGCTGGATCACGCAGTTGAACCGCAAGTTCCATGGTTGACTGGTCCGATCCCGCCGGGACTGCAATCGGTTGCTCGCGGTCCATATTCCGCTTCGCGCTGACACGGTGGCGGCGGTAGGTGTCGATAATTCGATCCCATGCGATCTGTCGAATCCAAAGATGAAAAGCCATCACAGGGTCGTCAAGATATTTTTCAAGTCTGCCGCTGGCTTCAACCATGACATCCTGGACCACATCACTGACATCCACCCGCTGCTGAACCTTGCGATCCAACCGCATCTCAACTAGGCGACGAACCGAACGCCGGTGTTTCTCGAGAAGCTTGTTGACCGCGTCTGGATCACCGGCCCGAATCCCATCGAGCAGGGTTTCGGTTTGATCATCGATTGGCCAGATTGACTTTGCCATTTGTTTCACCGCGGAAAAGAGAGGGCGTGACACACCCAGATACCACTATGTTAGCTACATGGGAACAGCGAAGAGTTCGACTCGCGTGGATCGCGGGAAATATTGTCATTTCACAGGCGTTTTCCACATTCCAGCGGTTTTTTTCTCGTGATACAGCAGTCGCGAACGCAGGCTACAGGGAGCATGTCGCGCCTGGTGGGCCGGCAATTACCGTTGTGTGGCAGCCCCCCAAAAAAACCAAACCGTCGATTTTATGAGCTTTTTGACCCAAGGTTTTGGTCAGCTTGCTCCGATTGCAATCCTTTGCATCGAAGTCATGACTGAAGCTGGCAAGATTGGTCCAACCAAGACTCCAGCCCTTTGTGAATTCGTCGTAAAAAGGGGGGTGGCTAAAGTTTGATCCGAGACGTCAGTTGAGGTCGGGTGAATCAATCAGCGGTACCAATGCCGTCAGGCGTTGACCAGAAACCGCCCCGTTGATGATCAAACTGAAGTTTGCTTCCACGAAACTGATCGTCAAAACCTTTGTCCGCGGACCATACTTCATGTCCTGATACCAAAGTGGAAACAGGCCATCCACTTAACGACTCACCATGCCATGGGCTCCAGCGACTCTTGGTGATTTGTTCTTCATCCAGAATCGTCTTCTGTTTTTCAAGATCAACAAGCACCATGTCAGCATCATATCCCTGCTCGATGCGGCCCTTCCCAAGGATGCCCCAAATTCTGGCTGGCGCATCACTCATCCATGAAGCAATCTGTGGCAGGGTACATTCACCTGCGACAGCCCGGTTGAGCATCAGAGCCAGACTGTTTTCCACGGCAGGCAAGCCAGATGGGCTTTGGGGATAGGGTTGTGACTTTTCCTCAAGCGTGTGTGGTGCGTGGTCGGTTGCAATGACTTGAATTGTTCCAGCCAGCAGTGCGTTCCACAAACCGTCATTGTCTGCCTTTGTTTTGATCGAAGGATTCATCTGAATTCGTGAACCGAGACGTGGGTAGTCATCGATGTTGAAGAAGATGTGGTGCAGACAGATTTCAGCAGTCAAATAGGGCGAAGGGTTCGCGAGGAATTCAAGCTCGGCCGCGGTGGATACATGCAGGACATGAAAACGGTGTTGGTGCCGTCTCGCTAATTCAGTTGCTCGCTTGGTTGCGATCATGGCAGCCTCTTCATCACGTATTCGTGAATGGTCCGTGATGTCATTTGTGCCTGCGAGTCGCTCTGCATTCTGACGAACAGTCGTTTCATCTTCGCAATGTGCGCAGATGGGAAGTGTTGTTTCAGCGAATATCCGCTCAAGTGCAGCTTGCTCATCTACCAGAAGATTACCTGTGCTACTGCCGATGAAAATCTTGATTCCCGGTACATTGGTCGCTCTCGCTAATTCCGCAGCGTTGTCGGGTGTAGCCCCAATATAGAAACCATAGTTGACTCGCGACTTGTCGGCAGCAATCCTTTCTTTTGCCTCTATCCCGGCCATTGTGATCGCTGGTGGCTTGGTATTGGGCATTTCAAGGAATGCTGTCACGCCACCTGCCGCGCATGCTCGCGACGCTGAATCAAGGTCTTCTTTGTGAGTTAGGCCGGGATCGCGAAAGTGCACCTGATCGTCGATTACGCCTGGCATCAGATGCAAACCAGTACAGTCCGTTACCCGGTCGGCTTGAACCGTTGCACCCGCATCAACATCTAAAATAATGCCATTTTCGATCAGCACAGAACCGACACGGATCTCGTTAGGGAGAACAACATTAGCATTGCGAAGCAAGGTGCGGTTGACAGCTTCAGACATCGATCTTTCTCTCGCTGGGGGAGGGGTAGTAGCAAGAGAATAACCAAACCAATCGCAATCGCGAACCCAACAGAAAGCTGATCGCCGCTCAATTCATTTTCCTCGGCCCATTGCACGGCGAAATGCATCGAAAGCATCGCGATAGGCGGCCGGGGGTGGTTGCCGATTTCCCGTGTCTCGGATGCCCTCAAGTGAGTCCGATGATTCGCGGATTTGATTGGCTGAGCCATTCGGTGTGCGAAGACCCAAACTTTGCAGGGCTTCTTCAATTTCCTGGCTTTTACCAGCAGATGGATTGTTTTGCATCTTGCGAACTTTTTGCCAGCGATCTGTGAAGCGAGCAAGATCATCTTCACTCCAGTTCAGCTGATCCAGAAGGTCCTGATCGGGCGCGTCACGGGTTTCATCAAGATAATCAAGCACCATGTCAGTGGCTTTCTTGGCATAGTCAACATTGACCGGATCAGGAGGAAGCGGGGACTCTGATCCCTCTCCGTCTGAATCGTCACCGGCGCCGTTTCCTGATTTTGATGTCCCAGCACCCGAGTCGGTTTGTGACGGCGGATTGCCGCTGTCTGGCATGTTGCCCGACTCTTGTTTGCCGGAGTCTTGTTTGCCGGAGTCTTGTTTGCCGGAGTCTTGTTTGCCGGAGTCTTGTTTGCCGGAGTCTTGGTTGCCGGAGTCTTGGTTACCGGAGTCTTGGTTACCGGAGTCTTGGTTACCGGAGTCTTGGTTACCGGAGTCTTGGTTACCGGAGTCTTGGTTACCGGAGTCTTGGTTACCGGAGTCTTGGTTACC
>PKCN01000186.1 GCA_002862205.1 Planctomycetaceae bacterium
TGCTGGATTTGGTCTTGGGTGATGATTTCAAAGGAGAAGACAGTAGAAGACTCGGCATCCTAGCTATTCTACCTGTTTTGCGATACTTCGATTCGAGATGCGGTCCGACACAAGTGGTCAAAACCGCCGTTTTCCCCGACTTTCAGCGATATCTGCGGCACGATTTGCTTTCATACATTGTCATTTCGCAAGTCTTTGAACAATATTTGCAACTTGGTGGCATGAATCTGCATAATGCGCTGGTGCGATGAACCGACCAGTCAAAGCGACGCGACCACGCATACAGCCCACGCTCGAACGAAAACAGCCCGACAACACAACACGTTGATCGAGGAGTAATTTCATGAAGCGGGGCGACTCGGATGCTACGACAAACTCTACGTCAGAATCCGGCGATCGGTTTTCATCGATCCACCTGATTTCTTTGGCAATGCAGCCCGGCTTGGGACCGTGCACACTCGCGGCATTGCTCGATAACTTTGGGACCGCAGAATCGGTGCTAACGGCCTCCACGCCAGACTTGCTCGCGATTCGTGGTATCGGAGAACAAACGGTCAAGCAAATTCGGCAAGCCAATGATTTGAAGCAGGCTGGTGAGACTCTGCGGTGGTGCGAAGCCAAACAAACACAGATTGTCGCTGCTTCATCTCCTGACTTCCCGTCTTGGCTTTGTGAACTTCATGACCCACCAGCCCTTCTTTATGTGAAAGGCAGTTTCTGCCCAGCAGATCAGTTGTCCGTTGCGGTGGTGGGCACGCGCCACGCAACACCCTACGGAATTGCGCAAGCCAATCGGTTCAGCTATGGACTGGCAAAAGCAGGAATCACGATCGTCAGCGGATTAGCCCGCGGGATCGATGCCGCAGCACACCGAGGAGCTCTGGATGCTGGCGGCCGTACCATCGCTGTGCTTGGCAGCGGACTTGGCAGAATCTACCCGCGTGAACACGAAACACTGGCAGAAGAAACATCACTTTCAGGAGCCGTCATCAGCGAATACGCTCCCCAGTGCCCACCGCGTTGCGGTCAGTTCCCACAGCGAAATCGGTTGATCGCAGGCCTTACCTTGGGAACGCTTGTCATCGAAGCGCCCGATCGTAGCGGTGCATTGATCACAGCACGATTGGCCGGAGAATTGAATCGCGACGTTTTTGCCTTGCCTGGTCCCGTTCATAGCCGAGTCTCTCGTGGCTGCCATCAGCTGATACGCGACGGTGTCACACTCGTGCAATCCATTGAACAACTGATCGACGAACTCGGCCCCATCAGTGAAGCCATCGAAGTGTCAAATGGACGCGTGATACGTAACAGCATGGAACTTAATCTGAACGAAGTCGAATGCTGTGTTCTTGATGCAATTGCACCTCATGGGACATTGATCGATGAAGTCATCACAGCTACTCCGTACAGCACACAACAAGTCCTCGCTGTCATCAGTGTCCTTGAAATACGTAAATTGATTCGCCGACTCGGTGGTCAGTACGTATCACGCATCTAGATACGGATCATGAGTCGCAGATGACACAAAACGCTTGGATTTCCAAATGGACACGTTTCTGCGTTTTAGACAAACCATGATCACCTTCAAACGGTGACCCAGGACGCTCAGGTTCGCGCTGACCAAAGCCGAGCAGATGCGAATACCCCATGACTTGCTGCCCGAAAACAACAGCCAACAAACCCACGACCGCAGTGCCTGGCGTGTCCTTTTGAATGAGATTCATCAGTGGGGAGACATCAGGGAGTGAAGAAGCCAGCATGAGTATCTGACTCCAAGCACTAGCCAACACAGCGACCCTGAATCGAACTGCCCGTGCGGTTCCCGTTAACTCATCTGCAGACATCGTCTCACGGCAACAAGGGGAACGTTGAGAGATCGCCTCAGCCAGAGACTTTCTGATCCGCCACAGTCCAATCACGACGAATAGCCATCCCCACAAAAGCCAGAAAATCGGGGTGATCCTGCTTGTGAGATCAATCACAATCCAATGTCAACACGGGACACAATATTCCCCTTATATCTTTTTACGGTGATTTTACTTGACCCAAAGGCGTTTTCCGGCGTAGAATGAATTGCACGCAGCGAGAGAGTACCGTTCGGCTCGATTCACTGTCCTCCCCGCTGTCGTGTGCTCACCGGCAATCCGCCATGAGCCAAATTCCAACTCTTCTGCGATTGCAGCTTGGCTGCCACGAGCCGACAGCCCAACCGTCGGCATTCTGGTGAGCACACCGCCTCGATTCGCCGCCGGCCAGGAACGCGAATCATCGCCCCATTGAGCGATGACGCGCAACAGCAGGGATGCGTTCCTCAGGTTTTCGGAGGCCGAAGATGGGTCAGTTGCAGGCAAGTGCACAAGCACGAGACGCCCTCAAGACCTGGGTGAGCCCCAGCTCGGATGCTGCCTGCGGGCAAGGTGTCCAAGGTGAAATCCAAAATCACCCTAGTGACTCATCACATGGGGCTGCCCAGACATCGCAACCCGCAGGTATCAGGACTTTCCGAAACGTGCCTGCCTTTGGTCTTCTGCAGCATGCGGCAGAGCAGATTCCGAACCGCGATGCGATCATTTATGGTGACCACCATTGGACGTATCAAGATCTGAATCTTGATGCAATCCGTGCTGCAGCCATGTTGCAACGGCTTGGCATACGTCCCGGTGATCGTGTCGGCATCCTACTGCCCAACGTGCCAGAGTTTGTCATTGCAGCAAACGCAATATGGCGAGCGGGCGGCGTTGCCATTGCCATCAGTCCACTGATGGTGCAGTCCGAAGTACAGGATTTACTTCGCAAGACCGGATGCCAGCACGTGATCTGTCTGGACATGCTCTCCCATCTCGTCCACGACGGAAAGAACAGAACGGTTCAATCATTGCTGGTCTCGATTCGGCAGCACCTGCCGGCACTTCATCAACTGGGCTACCTGTGGGCACGGCACAGTCGCACAGGTTGCTGGACATTACCGACCAATTCCCATAGTCGCTGGTTTTGGCATGAGATTGCCGCCACGGAGCGTGGTTGGCAGCCCATCTCCATTGATGCCGTCAATGATGCCGCGTACATCCTTCCCACCGGTGGCACGACAGGTTCTCCCAAGGCGGTAACCCTGAGTCACACCAACATGGTTTCCAATGCATGGCAACAATACCAATGGACGGGAGGTACGTTTGGAAAAGAAAAAATGCTGGCGGTGTTACCTTTTTTCCACAGCTATGGAATGAGCGCGACAGTCATGGGCGGCGTTGCGATGGGAGCAACTCTGGTGCTTCATCATCGCTTCGCGGTCCGACCGGTCATAAAATTGATTCAACAGCATGCACCGACTGTCTTTCATGCGGTTCCCGCGATGCTTGTTGCAATGAACAAAAGATTTCGCTCTCACCCACCCAACATCAAGGGAATGCGTTGGGTCATTTCAGGGGGAGCATCTCTCGATGGAGAAGTGGCGGGCGAATTCTCAAGACATACCGGCGCTCTGGTTGTGGAGGGCTACGGACTCAGTGAGGCGTCACCAGTCACCCATGTTGGGCACCTGTTCTCATCTGCCCGCTACGGCACCATCGGCCTGCCACTTCCCGGCACGGAATGCAAAATTGTGCGTGTTGATGATGCTACCACCGATCACGAATCAGATGGTGATCAAGCCGTCGCAAATGACAGTGGGCAGGATCCGCTGGAATCGCTTCCTGCGGGAGAAGTCGGTGAACTGCTCGTTCGCGGGCCACAAATCATGCTGGGCTACTGGCAGGACAGGGCTGCCACCAATGCGGTGATCACTCACGGGTGGCTACGGACCGGCGATCTCGCCGTCAAATCTGAAGATGGATACTTCACGATTGTCGGACGCAGAAAAGACCTGATCATTACTTCTGGCTTCAATGTGTACCCAAGTGAAGTCGAAGAAATCCTGCGTGAAGCCCCGGGTGTCGAGGACGCTGCAGTGGTGGGAGTCCCGGATGCACAACGTGGCGAAATCGTCCACGCATTCATTGTTGCCAGCGCCAATTCGAACCATGACGCAATTCATTTGGCAAAACATTGTGAGCGACACCTTTCCAAGCACAAGAGACCGCGAAATTACGAATTTTGTGACGGTGATCTGCCACGCAATTTCCTCGGCAAGGTATTGCGACGCAAGCTACGCGAATCACTGGCAGGTAAATCCAGCCAACACGAGGAGGTCCAGGCATGAACACAATCAAACCACTCGCCGTGATCGCAGGATCACGGACACCCTTCTCCAAGTCCTTCACAACCATGAGCAGTGTTTCCGCAGTCGATCTGGGAACCACCGTCATAAAGGACTTGTTGAAGCAAACCCAAGTCCGAGGCAACGCAATCAACGAAGTCATCATGGGCAACGTATCGGGCCCCCCTGATTCAGCGAACCTAGCACGAGTGATAGCGCTGCTCTCCGGCATTCCGCACGACCGAATCGCACACACGGTGAATCGCAACTGTGGCTCAGGAATGGAGTCCGTCGTTGCGGCATGGCAAGCAATCAATGAGGGTCGATCACAAGTTGTGATCGCTGGCGGGACGGAATCAATGTCTCAAGTTCCGATGCTGTGGAGTCCGGAAGCCCAGTCCAAATGGCTGCAATTATCCAGAGCAAAGACGGCGTGGCAAAAGCTCGGCACCCTGGCATCATTCCGACCGCGTCATTTCAAGCCTGTCATCGCCTTGGAACTCGGCCTGACCGATCCGACGTGTGGATTGAACATGGGGCAAACGGCAGAGTTACTGGCCGAAAAATTTGACGTCACACGGGCAGAGCAGGATGAATTCGCTTTGCAAAGTCACCAGAAAGCCGAGACATCCCAACAACAGTGCTTTTTCTCTGGCGAATGCACAGCCACCGTCAAAGTCGGTGACCAGATCATTGAGAAGGACAATGCGATCCGGAAAGGGCAATCGCTGGAGCAACTGAACAAACTGCGTCCCATCTTTCAAAGAGACGGCAGCGTGACTGCTGGCAACAGTTGTCCACTGACTGACGGCGCGGCAGCTTTGCTTTTGACCTCAGCAAGCCATGCTAAAAACTTTGAAACAACTCCACTCGGTTACATCACTGATTACGCCATCGCGGGTTGTCGTCCAGATCACATGGGACTGGGACCCGTTCATGCCACTGCAAAGCTGCTGAAGACCAGCGGTTTGTCGTTAAAAGACTTTGATCTTGTGGAAATCAATGAAGCATTTGCGGCGCAAGTCATCGCTTGCCAACGCGCCTTTGATTGCAAATCCTACGGGCAACGGGAGTTCGGCTTGTCCGGCGCCATTGGTCAGTTGCAGCCTGAGATCACCAACATTCATGGGGGCGCCATCGCTCTTGGGCATCCTGTGGGAACGACGGGCACACGCATGATCCTTACCTTGCTTCGCAGCCTGAGGGCAAGTGGGAAACGTCGTGGCCTGGCAACCCTTTGCATTGGCGGGGGCCAGGGACTTTCAATGATCGTTGAAACTGATTTGGAGAAGCAATGATGAGCCGAGAAAAATACAAGAACTTTTGCCTTCACATCGACGAAGGCAACGTTGCCACGATCACTCTGGACGTACCGGGACGTCCGCTTAACATTCTGAATGAATCGGTCATCTCGGAACTGGACGACATCATCCGCACCATTGAAACCAATGATTCAATACGGCTCGCCATTTTTCAGAGTGGAAAGGAAAGTGGTTTTCTGGCAGGTGCCGACGTCAATGCCATCGCAAAAATCGGGTCTTCGGCAGATGCGATTCGGGTGATCGAAACTGGCCAGAACCTTTTCCAACGCATTGAGTGGCTTGCCATCCCGACAATCGCGATCATTCATGGCCCCTGCATGGGAGGTGGGCTGGAACTTGCACTGGCATGTGACTATCGCGTTGCGAGAGACAACAGCTCTACCAAGCTTGGACTCCCCGAAATCAAGCTGGGTTTGATTCCAGGCTGGGGTGGAACCCAACGGCTTCCACGTGTGGTTGGTGTACGAAATGCGGTTTCAATGATTTTGACAGGAAAACATGTGAATGCGTCAGAAGCATTCCGCATGCAACTGGTTGATGTTGCAATTTCCCCCGACTGCTGGGAGCGTGAGTTGCAGTTGTTCATCGACAACATTTACGACGGCAAGGCCCCCGCGGCCGTGGAACGCAATTGGCAACACGTCCTGGAAAACACAGGGCTGGGGCGTCGCTTTATTCTTCACATGACGGGAAAAACGATCTCGAAAAAACAGGAAAACTATCCAGCGTTGGGCGGCGCTTTGCGTGCCATAGGTGCATCCTTCCAACGCGGACCAGAGGGATTTGCCACCGAACGCAATGAATTTGTCGCACTCCTGGGATCTCAGACTTGTCGACACCTGCTGGACCTGTTCTTTGCTCGAGAAAGCGCCCGCAACATTCACACTTGGGTGACTGGCACGGAACAACCAAAGTTGGCCACGCCGATTCGTCAGGTAGGCGTCGTTGGAGCCGGTGCGATGGGCGCGGGCATTGGCCAACTTGCCGCATTACGTGGCTACGAAGTAGCGATCCGTGAAATCGACTCACCCTCTGCCAGTGCGGGCAAGAGCCGTATCAATCAACTGATTGATGATCTGGCGCACCGGAAGAGATGGTCAGTCAGCAAAGCTGACCGCCTGCGTTCTAAAATCACCATCGATTGTGATGAAGGATTGCTGGACGACTGTGATCTGGTGATCGAAGCAGTGGTCGAACGGGAAGATGTCAAACAAAGCGTGTTTGCCAATCTTGATTCACGCGTCAAGAAGTCAGCCATTCTGACAAGCAATACTTCATCGTTGTCGGTTTCAAGAATGAGCGAGGCAACCCACCGAAAGACTCAGGTTGCCGGGCTTCATTTTTTCAACCCGGTGCATCGCATGGAACTTGTCGAAGTCGTTCGCGGTCATGCGACAACAGAGCAAACCATCCATCAACTGGTGAGTTTTGTCAAAGCTCTTGGGAAGACCCCGATCGTCACGACTGATACCCCAGGTTTCCTTGTCAACCGAGTGCTTTTCCCGTATCTGGGTGAAGCAGTAAGAATGGTACGGGAAGGCATGAACCCGCAACGCATCGATCGTGAGATCCGGCAATTCGGCATGCCCATGGGGCCCCTTGAACTGCTCGACCAAGTTGGTTTGGATGTCGCTTATCACGTTGCAAGTTCACTGGATTCGATATTGCCCAATGTTGAACCCGTTCTCGAATTTCTTGGAACGATGACCGAGCAGGGGAACCTTGGAAAAAAATCCAACATCGGTTTCTATCATTACCAACATGGCAAACGTGGCAAGCCAGTGACTTCCATTGCGAGCGAAACAAAATCGCGCCGAGCGACAGATCCAGATCCGGTCGACGATGGGCTGACAAGCATTCAGCGACAGCTGATCTATCCCATGTTGACCGAAGCGGTCAGGTGCCACTCCCAACGTGTTGTGGATGAGGCATGGGCAATTGATCTTGGGATGGTACTGGGCACCGGATTTGCGCCTCACCAGGGTGGCCCGCTGCATCTCATCGACGCGATCGGCGCGCACAATTTATTGATCAATTTACGCCAGCTTTGCGAGCACCATGGAACCCGTTTCACACCCCCAAAAGCTCTTGTGGTGATGTCAGCCATGGGCAGAAAATTCTTTGGCCCTGAAGAAACCCCGGAGCAAAGACTGGTCGGCTGCAAGTGAAATGAATCAACAAGAGTCAGCATCAGCAACGAACTTGATCCCTTTCCGACAAAAGGAAGTGCCATGAGTCTCGATCACAAACCATCGAAATCGTCCGAAGTCACCCAAAACGATGCCACGCCCTCGTCTAAAAAAATGGAAACAGGCGCCCGACCGGGTGAGTCATTTGCAGAAGTTGCTTTACGTTTGGGGGGAGCCTCGGCAGAGGAAGCCAGACGCACCGGAGTTCTTGATACCGCAGACGATCAAGTCGAAGACCTGTTTGCGCCGCAGTACCAAACCGCGCAGAGCCCTGCGCACCGAGCCATCTGGGACACAAAGGTTCCCACGGAGCTGTTTCAATGCATCGACGAGGTTCTTTCCGAAGACGTGGAGCATGTCATCCAACGATCACTGAACGTGATCCGCAATCACCGTGACCGGGGAACCCTGCTGAATCATTACGGAAAAATCTCGAACAACGTGCTCAATGACCTTGGCAACACGGGTTATTGGGGCTTGCTGGTCGATCAGCAGTATGGTGGCACCGGTGCTTCCATGAGGCAGTTTTCAAAAATGATCACGCGTATGGCAACGCTGGATCCGACAGTTGCCGGACTGGCGTCAGTCCATGGGTGCATCGGGGCAGTTGACCCGGTCCGGTCATTTGGCACCGCAGAACAGAAGGCTCGATTCCTGCCAAAGCTTGCAGATGGAACGCGTTTATCTGCATTTGCATTGACAGAACCTGGAGCAGGTAGTGACTTGACAGCGTTAAAGACGACTGCAGTTCTGGATGGCGATGCCTATGTCGTCAATGGCGAGAAGCTGTTCATCACCAACGCTGTCCCAGGCCGAACCATCGGGCTGGTCTGCAAAATCAACGATGTGCCAAGCGTGCTGATTGTCGATCTTCCGGAACAGGAAGATGAGTGTTTTCAGCTCAATCGTTATGGGATCTACGCGCTGCAGCGAGCCCACAACAACGGTCTCATCTTCAATAATTTCCGCGTACCGAAGGAAAATCTGCTGCATCCTCAGCAAGGTGACGGCCTGACCGTTGCCTACCATGGGCTGAACCTTGGGCGTGTTGCACTGTGCGCAAATGCATCCGGGACCATGCGTTGGATGCTGGCCGAGATGCTGCCTTGGGCTGCATACCGCTCGACTTATGGCTTAGCGATTGATCATCGTGAACTCGTTCGGCGTCGGATCGCGCGGATGGCAGGTCTGATTGTCGGATGTGATGCTCTGACTCAATGGTGTGCTGGCTTATTGGATCAGGGGTATCGTGGTGAAATGGAATGCATCATTGCCAAAATTTTCGGCAGCGAAGCTCAAAAAGAAGCGGCCATCGAGCTGTTCATGAAAACGCATGGTGGGCGTTCTTTCCTGCACGGCCATTTGTTTGGTGACAATGTTCACGAATTCCTGGCACCCTGCATCTATGAAGGTGAAGGGGAGATGCTGGGCATGGCATTCTTTAAATCACTCGTCAAAGATCATGGCAAACGCTTCTTTGAACCGATTGGTCGAAAACTGCACGACCTCAAAGTACGGAAGCCCAATCCGTTGAATCCACGGCATGCCTGGGCACTCAAAGGGCCGATGGCGGCCTACGCCGCGTGGTATGCAGGTCGGCGTTGCTCTGGGAACCACTGGACCGCCTTACCCGAAATGCCATCACGCCTTCGTGAACACGCTTCATTCGGGCAAAAGGTGCTTTCCAAATCAGCGTTCAAAATCAGTGGAACCATGCGACATCATCAACTGAAACTTGCAGACCGACAGTGCCGAATGTCCGCACTTTCGGCACACCTGCAAGACGCCATCACCATCGTCGTGACCGCTTTATATGCAGCAGATTCAGACGATCTGGTGACACAGCAGGCGGCGGATATTTTATGCAGCGACTTGAAACGAAAAATGACCGGTGCAGCAGCAACCGACGCAGACTTCCGACGAATGACCGAGCTTGGTGAGACCATCGCCAACCAAGGTTGGATCGAACTTCAGGATGTAGCCGCAGGGGACATCATGATGCCCTACCACAAGGCATGACCAGGTGATTGCAGTGCCCTGAAAGTTGCTGCATCGATGAAAGACAAATTTCCAATTCACCACTTTCGTGAGATGAAAAATGAAACTCATGAATCTGTTCATCCCAGCCCAGCAACGTGAAACACAGAGGAACACGGGCCCTCGCAAGGCAGTCGTTGCGCTTGGCGGCGGAGGCGCAAGAGGGCTGGCTCACTTGGGAACCATTCAAGCGATCGGCGAGTCAGGAGTGCAAATCGAGCGGATTGTTGGGGTCAGCATGGGAAGCCTGGCAGGGGCAGTTTGTGCTGCCACACCAGACGCGTCTCGTGCACAGGCCAAAACGATCCAGCTCCTGCGCTCGCCGATCTTTCAAAAACGGCAGCGAATGCTTTTCGGAGGAGCATCTCCTGAGGAACCATTGACGAGTGGTATTTTTTCGTGGCTCGAAAGAGCCAAAAAGTATCTTCAGGCACACCGGAAACTGACAAAAGCGGTCACAAGCCCAGCCTTGATGTCAGATGTCGCCTTGCAAGAAGCAATTGATCACCTGCTTCCCGATATCAATATCCAGGACCTCCCCATTCCAATGAGTGTTGTGGCGGTCGACTTGCTCTCGGGCCAAAGAGTGATCCTTGAAAACGGCCCCCTACGAAAAGCCATCCGAGCCTCCACTGCCATTCCAGGCATTTTCCCTGCAGTTCGATGGGACGACATGCTGCTCTCAGACATCGGAGTCATTGAATCGGTCCCCGCGTTGCTGGCCAGTTCCTACGCCAGCGACTTAACCATTGCGGTCGACGTCGGGCAAACCGTCAATCGAATCAAAAAATGCGACACGGCAATCGAAGCCATGTTGCGAATGGATGATATCTGCGAACGCATGATCCGTCCTAAATTGATGACGGCAGCTGACATCCTGATTCAACCCCACGTTGGGCATTGCCCCTGGTTTGACTTCACGCACCCGGAGCGTTTGATTGAGGAAGGGCACCGCGCCGCACACCTCGCACTGGCCGGTGTTGAATCAATTCAGGCAGCCTGATTTGCCGCTCAGGAAACAGAACCGTGATCAGTATCGAAATCATGACCACAAGATTCGCCAGCGGATCCATGGCATGAATCCCCAGCATGCTAGAGCACTGGTTCCGGCCACCACGAAAACAGAATCCGGCACTCAAGAATCTGGAACTCAAGAATCCGGCTTATCAACCTGCGTGTTCGGATGCTTCCTCGGGCTCCCTTGCACGCTGAGCCGGCCCAGCCTTGTTGTGGCTGCACAAGCCTGCGCCGGAGCCCACTCCAATCCAACCCCGGCTACTCGGGTATGACCTCACCCCGAACGAGGTCGTCAAACGTCTCTCGCTGTCGAATCAGCTTGGCCTGTCCGGATTCAATCAGCACCTCAGCCGCACGCGTTTTGCTGTTGTAATTACTCGCCATAACAAATCCATAGGCACCAGCGTTCTCAAGCACGACAAAGTCTCCCACCCGGGTCATCGGCAAACGTCTGGAATCGACGTATCCCCCCTCGCGCTGAGTGAAGATATCTCCCGACTCGCACAGCGGGCCGCCAACAATCACATCGGCCTGCTCTCGCTCTGCGGCGTCACCGCTACGGGCAGCCACTGAAATCGGATGATAGGCGCCGTACATGACAGGGCGTGCCAAATCGTTGAACCCAGCATCCACGAGAACGAAGTGATTTTCACCGACCTGCTTAACGCTTCGCACCTCTGCAATCAGAAAACCACTCTCAGCTGAGAGAAATCTTCCCGGCTCAATTTCCAACGCCACATGATGGCCAAACTCATCGCTCAGTCTCGAACGAGTGGCATCCCAAAGTTCGTAATACTTTGTCAGATCAACGTAGGTTTCGTCGGCTTTGTAAGGAACGGGCAATCCACCACCGGCACTGATCGTTTTGATCGTGCGACCGACCTCTTTCGCGGTCCGCTCCATCGCATCACAAACTTCGCTGAGGTGCTCCAGGTCGGTCCCGGAACCGATGTGCATATGGAGCCCGGTCACCGTCACTCCGGTCTGGTCTGCACGCCGGAGGCACTCATCGATCTGGGTATGCCAGATTCCATGCTTGCTCTGCTGACCCCCTGTATTGGTTTTCTGACTATGCCCATGGCCGAAACCGGGATTGATCCTCAAAGTGACGTCGGCCCCTGGGCGTCGCTCTCCCAACTGACTGATCATGTCGGGAGAACCACAATTCACTGGCAGTGAATGTTTGACCACCAATTCCAACGCCTCCCGATCAAAGATATCGGCGGTGTAGACAATGTCATGCTTTCCGGGGTCAGCCGAATACCCGGCAGCCATCGCCCGGCGTATCTCGCCGGCACTCACGGCATCGACCACGACCCCCTGCTTCCGCATACGATCCAGCACCGCCAGATTCCCGCAAGCCTTCTGCGCGTACCGCACAACATCGAAGTCCGCGAGGTCGGCAATGCGTCGATCAATGACCTGCTGGTCGTAAACGTAAACGGGAGTGCCGAATTTCTCTGCGAGTTCGGTGACGGCGATTCCGGCAATCTGGTTGCGAGAAGTGGCGAACTTGGAAACTGTGGACATGCGATTCAGAGCAAGAAAGTGGACCGAGGGTTTAGACGCGGCATTGTGCCAAATTGGCGAATCGACCGATAGGATCGATCTCAAACCGCCAGATAACCGAGATGCACAAGCCACCCCCCACATGGTGAACCTGTCTATTCAAACAGACAACCAACTACATGCCCCAACAAGCAAGCGGAACTCGCTGTCTCATCGCGGATTGCCCCCCGAGAAGATCACCACCTGAGAAGATCACCACCTGAGTCGCTCGAGCGTTACTTGTCACGTCGCTTTCCAGCGCATGGGTTGCTGCAAGCAAAGTTTATCCCCAAACACCACCCCCAAGCCTGACCACCTGAACAGCACTTGGGAGGGACACAAGTCACTCGGGAAACGGGACGTCAAAGCACGCCACCCCCAGCACTACGGGAGTGGTTGCTGGTCGGGTGTGGTGTGCGTCTCGAGTGTTGCGACGACTTTTTTGCGCGGACCTTGCGGACCCGGTCTACGGCCTCTTCGACGCCCTTGTTGAATTGGAATGAAGCGGCTCTCAATTCGCTGCAGCAACTTACTAATGCACAACTTATTGATACTGAGATTCATCTCCTCGGACTCGATCCGAAGCGCATCATGGAGACTCTTGGGAAGACGAATCGTGATCATTCTCTCAGGCTCAGTGGCGTCTCCCTTGGATGCGTCCTGACTCCGCATGGCTGCCACCATTTCCTGTAACTCCGCAAAGTCACTGCTATCCTCGAAGTATCTCATTTCTTCGGGAGTTGAATAAAGCTGACGGACGACACCGTTGGCCCCCAACATTTCGCGATAGAAGACGACCCAAGTCCCAGTTTGAGCGAAGGCAACTTGTGCAAGTCGCAAGACTTCTTGGCCCCGCTGCTCAAGCGGTAATTGACAATTGGGTGCAGCGATGTTCAGGCGAACCGCAATTTGCTCTGCCTGCTCTGGGTCAGGGTCGCTCGCATAGCGCAGGTCAGTCGTTTCTGTTTGAGCCATCGCAAGACAGTCCTTTTCTGGGGAATCGAAAGATCGGTGGATTTGTTTCGCCAATCCTTACAACCCGTCAAACCGTTAAACCCAAACTATGCTTTCAAAACAACTTACGGCGATTGCCCGAACTGCAGGCAACCGTGCCCAAACCCTCACCAACCCTAGATGCACAGTTTTTAGGCAGCCCGAGATGTGCAAGACCCAAGTGTCCACTAAGTTTCGCTCGGTGGTGAGTTGACTGCATTTCCCTGACAAAAATGCATCGACACGGGGAAATCTACAGAAAATGACTCCAAACCACGCTCATATTCGGGTGAAACCGCCAAGCCTCGGGACAGACAGCCCAAAGTGATCTGAAACGGAATCAACATCACCCCCCCTCATCCAGCAAGAAGCCGGAAAAAACCACCACAAGAGGGGTCTCCAACAAGTGCGGCCCGAGGGCATTGAGTCGTGACCAAGGTCAAGCCTCAACAACTCAAAGATTCGCGGAATCACACGCGTCTGCCAGCATGTCAACCGCACGATCAATCTGCTCACGACTGGTCGTCCAGCCAAGAGAGATTTGCAACGTACGAGCAATTTGCCCCGGCGACCGACCGGCCGCGGTCAGCACCCGATTCATTTCATCAGGGGGAGCATCGGTCTCGGCTGACCGAACCACAAGTTGCCTGGCAAGCTCCTGCACCTTGGAAGCAACCGCGGGCAACTGCACACAAAGCGTATTGGGCAATGCCAGCACGTCTTCTGGGCACAAAAACACCACTCCTTCAAGGGAAGAATGCAGGCCATTAACAAACCTCTCACGAAGCTCGCAAAAGCTGGCTTCCACTTCGTCAATGCAGCGACTGACCAAACTTGCGGCGACCCCCATGCCAACCCAAGCGGGCACATTTTCGGGTCCGGGCCGCAAGCCCATTTCTCGCATCTCACCATAGGCAATCGGGGACAACTCGAGCCCGCCACGCAAATAAAGGGCTCCGCTACCTCGGGGCCCGTAAAACTTGTGTCCACTCATGGCCATCGTGTCCACCCCAAGCGTTACCGCATCGACGGCGATCTTGCCGAATGCTTGAGTAGCATCACAATGCAATCTCACCCCCCTCTTGTGGCAGACATCCGCGATCTGCCTGATTGGCTGGACCGTGCCCATGACCGGATTCGCCAGCTGAACGCATACCAAAACAGTCTCATCTCGCAGTCGCTGGGCAACCGAATCGGCATCAACGCGACCAAATTGATCGCACGGAATCGACTCCACCTGCCAGCCTCGCTTGACCAAAGACTCGACCGCCGAGATGACCGAATCATGCTCAATGGCAGCTACCAGAATGTGCCCCGGCGACTGGTCCTGCGCGATTCCCAAGATGGCCAAGTTATTGGCTTCCGTTCCACTGCCGGTGAAAACGACCTCAAAGGCGTCACAACCCACCAGGAATGAGACAGATTCCCGCGCTTGCTCAAGCGACTCGTTAACAGCCTGAGCTAAAGGATGTTGCTGGTTTGGCAGGTAAAAGTGGTGCCCCCAGTAGGGCTGCATCGCCTCCTGCACAGAGGGGGCAACGGGCGTCGTACGATTGAAATCGAGATAGATGGTGGACACGTGGGGACTTCGCTATGGCCAAGCCTGACCGGGGAAATTTGAGCAGAATTCAGGTTTTTTGGTAGATCGAGTGACGCAGAAAGGCCAAAAACACGTGATTACCACTTTAAAACGTGCTAAAGCTTTAAAACAGGGCAGAAAAACGAGCCGGATAACCGATTTTTTGTTCAGGCCAGATTGGCGGAGACGCGTTAGACTACAGAGAATAGATTGCAATTTGCGGTGTTATTTGAGATAATGGAGAAATCTAATCAACGCTTTTGAATTCGATATACCTATTCTTATTGACAACACCCCCTCATGAGCCACCGAAGGCGCTATGATCGGGTGAGGCTGACTGCCTGCTTGACCCTCGCGAATTTCCTTTTCACAAAACATGATCCGATCTGGAGTCTCAAAAATGAAACG
>PKCN01000226.1 GCA_002862205.1 Planctomycetaceae bacterium
TCGCCTGTCTTCTGGTCGCCTGTCTTCTGGTCGCCTTGACTTGTACCGCGCCGTTCTCCACATCGTTGCACGATCCTGGCACGTTCCTCCTCACTCGCACCCATCCAATCCGTAATTTCAGCCTTGGTGCGCAAGCAACCCAGACAGGTTTCATCATGGGGTGACAGCACACAGGTACCGTTGCAGGGTGAGCGAACCGCCTGCCCCGCACCCACACCTCGCTCTGCAGTTTCTTCCAATCGTTGGTTTGATGCCAATCGAGGTGTTGACTGCAAGGGAGGCAAGGACGCGTCCTTGCGATCAATCGGTTCGTGGAAGCTTGGCATCGAAAACATTCCGTGTAGCAACGAAACAACCGTGCCGAGTCTCTCCTGATTCCAGAACACCGGAAGCGAGAGTTCTCTACCGATTGCCCGAGGCCGAGGCAAGTAATGGCAGCATGTTCCCAGGCAGGTCTTCTGGCTCACGGCTCGAACGAAACACTGACACCTTCCCGTTCTCAATCCATCACAAGAAGATCGAAACACAGTGGACGGTCAGTTTTCTCACCGATTACAGCAGCGGTCCTGCGTCGGATTCGCACCGACTTCCCTTTTCACCTCCAAGCCAATGGAGGCACCTGAGTCGCAGAAGTATAGAGTTACTGCCCCAACATTGCCATACAAGCCATCAAAAACACGGGAAAAACAAACTCTGATTCCCAGCTTGTCTCTTGGGCTACAAATCGGCCCAACAAAACACTAGCCATAGCGACGAAAAGCATCCGCTGACTTCATTTTCTCGGCTTTAATTCTCCCACCAGAAATTTTCTCACCTGCAGGATCCACATAAACACGCCCACTGCGTTTGATCTGCGGATCAACATTCAAAACATGAATATTGAAGATAAAACCTGGCCCACTGGTCGCCTTGAACCAATGCACATTGTCTTTGTGATCAGAAACCGTCGAATATTCACCACGCCCGAACCGACGATCAATGGTGGGCTTGATGATCAGATGATCGTCTGTTTCATCAAGCCGATCATAATGCTTCCCTTCAAAATCGCCCTGTAAAATCAAAAAGGAGGTGGCCATATTATTATGACCATGAGGCACCACTGAGCTCCCTTTGCGAAGTGCAAACATCTGATGCCCGAAAACGAGATCGGTAGGTAACCCCTCTACTTTGGGAAAGCTTGCGCGAAACGACTTTTCCCCACGATCTCGAAACTGGACCGTTTTGATCAATTTTTCAAAATCAACGAAAGACAGGAACTCAGGCAAGTCCACCTGTGAGAACAATTGCTCAACCTGAGTCTGCCAATCTGTTTGCTTGAGCTTCTCCCCTTTCAAATCGATGCTCAACCGATTCACGTCTGCGAGCCACTTCGCTGCAATTGGCTTGACGGTTTCTGCAATGGCACCTGATGCCATTACTGTTTCCAACATCGAATACGTCAGCAAAGATCCAAGAACCTGTTTACCAAACCCGCGACGGTCCTCAGTTTTTTGTTCCTGCATGGCAATTCTCAAATTTTTAAAGTGGGACTCGTAATGCTGCGAACAGCAAGCGTCGAATTATAAGTCAAAACGCCCTCACGTTCACCGCAGATCATACCCCGCAGGGCGTCAAAAGGTAATTTATACAGCGACATCACGCACAAGCCACCACGACAAAAACCCGGCATTTATGACAGAAACATCATTCACAGCGTCCAGATCGAAGCGTTTGCCAAGGTCCCAGATCGAAGCGTTTGCCAAGGTCATCGACGGGTCGTCGTGTAGCCAAGAGGGCCCCTGGTTGGCAAAATCCAGAGTCAGCGGCCTGTGGATCTCGAAAACAGGGCACGGCAATTTTCTTGAACCCACCACTGGATTCTCAACCATCGTGAATTCAATGGCCGGTTACGCTAGAATCAGGGTCACCTCGCTCGAGTCCCGAACGCGTCACCGCAAGACGCATTCCCGCCTGCTGAATTCCGCAAACTCTCATCTTGATCCCACCATGCCAAGTGTCGTCATGCGTCTCCATCTCGCCTTGCTTTGTATCTTCACCACCATCAGTGCAGTGCATGCCACCGAAGCGGTGAATTTCAATCGTGACATCAAGCCTATCCTGTCGGACAAATGCTACGCATGTCACGGTCCAGACCAAGGGCAACGTCAGGGTGGCAGCGGTGAGGGTCTTCGATTTGATATTGAAGCAAACGCAAAATCTGACCTCGGCGGTTATTCAGCGATTGCCCCCGGCAAGATCGAGGACAGCGAGCTTGTGCGACGAATTCTGTCGGAAGATCCCGACGAAGTGATGCCGCCCCCTGAGCACAACAAGAATCTCACACCAGCAGAAATCCAAGTACTGCAGGAATGGATTTCGCAGGGTGCACAGTGGTCAGGCCACTGGGCATACGAACCCCTGAGCAGTTCCGTTGACCGTACGGGCAACTGGATCGATGACCTGGTGCAGGCAGAACTCGCCTCCGACTCGATGAAGGCCTCAAGCAAAGCAGAAGATCATATATTAACGCGTCGCGTGTTCTTTGATGTTGTCGGATTACCACCATCCAAGCAGGAACTTGACGCATTTCTAAATGACACCTCGAAAGAGGCGTGGGAGCATCAGGTTGACCGACTGCTGGCCTCGTCGCACTACGGAGAACGCATGGCCATTTACTGGCTCGACTTGGTGCGGTATGCGGACACCGTCGGCTACCATGGTGACCAGGACGTGAGTGTCTCACCCTACCGGGACTACGTGATCAACGCATTCAATTCCAACATGCCGTTCGACCAGTTCACGCGAGAGCAATTGGCAGGAGACCTGCTCGCCAACCCCACACAATCCCAACTGATTGCCTCGGGCTACAACAAACTGGGAATGATGTCCGCCGAGGGTGGTGCGCAACCCAAGGAGTATCTGACCAAGTATGCATCGGATCGGGTCCGCACCGCCTCAACCGTCTGGCTTGGCTCAACGTTAGGCTGTGCAGAATGCCACAACCACAAATTTGATCCATTCACCCAAAAAGACTTTTATCAGTTTGCCTCATTCTTTGCTGACATCAAAGAGCGTGGACTGTACGCAGGAGCCAACCGGGACGGAGCGTGGGGCCCCACAGTCAAAGTGGCCGATGATGAACTGGCCGGACTGCTCGAAGCAATCGACAGACGCATGACTGAACTGCAAGACACCTACGAATCCACCGATGTCAGTCAACCGTTTGAACAATGGTTGACTGATCAGGAAACGTCAAACGCAAACTGGAAGCCAATCGCCCCCTCAGCCCTGGCTGCATTGCATGAAACCAAACTGGCTGTCCAAGAAGATCACTCAGTACTTGCATCCGGTCCGGGTCACGAAACAAATACCTACAGCGTGACGTTGAAAGACCAGACCGACAAATTAACCGGCATTCGGATTGAGGCCCTGCCTCATGACTCGCTGCCCAAAAAGGGTCCCGGCCGCGCGGGAAATGGAAATTTTGTGATCAGCGAGGTCAAAGTGCACACCGTCGACGCCGAGGGCAAACGGACCCCGCTCAAACTTGTGAACGCGAAAGCATCTTTCGAACAGGCAGATGGCAACAGCAATCCTTACAAAGGCTGGAAGGCCATCGCAGCAATCGATGGTGACAGTAAAGGAGCAACTTGGGGCTGGGCTGTGCTGCCACAAGCCGGCAAGTCCAATTCCTGGATCGCTGAGCTTGAAACTCCCCTGCAACCAGAATCCCCCACCACACTCGTCGTCGAAATTGACCAGAACCACACCAACGTGGGACACACATTGGGCTGCTTTCGATTATCTGTCACAAGCGGCAAGGTGGCGTTGGACCCCAAGCTCGAGCTTCCTGCCGAGATTCAGGCAATTTTTGCCGTCGATTCCGACCAACGGAGCGATGAGCAAACGGCCAAACTACTTGCTCATTATCGCACTGTCAGTCCACAGCTCGCCGATGTCCGCAACAAGATCGAAGCCACCCAAAAGGAGCGAACCAACACCGAAAATGCCCACACACGCAGCACGCTGATCACTCAAGCCGTCGCGCCACGTGAAATGCGTGTGCTGCCACGCGGGAACTGGATGGACATGAGTGGTGAAATCGTCACTCCGAACGTTCCCCATTTCCTGCCCTCGATAGAAACCAAACAGGAACGCATCAATCGTCTGGACCTTGCCAACTGGCTGACCGAAAAAAACAACCCACTCACAGCCCGGGTGTTTGTCAATCGTCTCTGGAAACTGTTCTTCGGAACGGGCCTCAGCAAAGTCCTCGACGACATTGGGTCACAGGGTGAGTATCCTTCACACCCCGAACTGCTTGACTCGCTTGCACAAGAGTTCATCGATAGCGACTGGAACATCAAGCATATGGTTCGCCTGATCGTCACGTCGCAGACGTATCAACAATCTTCTTTACCACGCCCAGAGTTGGCCGACACGGACCCCTTCAACCGAAGGCTTGCAAGGCAGTCACGATACCGCTTGGATGCAGAACTGATCCGAGACAACGCACTTGCCGTGAGCGGTCTTCTGGTGGACGAGATTGGGGGTCGAAGCGTGAAACCTTACCAACCTGCAGGTCTCTTGAGACACTTGAACTTCCCCCGACGCACCTACAAGCAGGATACTGGCAATGAACAGTATCGCCGTGGTGTGTATACCCACTGGCAGCGGCAGTTCCTGCATCCTGCCATGAAGTCCTTTGACGCGCCTGCACGCGAAGAATGCACTGCGGAGCGCCCGCGATCCAACACACCGCTGGCTGCCTTGGTGCTGCTCAATGATCCTTCCTATGTTGAAGCAGCCAGAGTATTTGCAGAGCAACTGTTGAGCAGTGACATGACAACGGACGAGGCTAGAATCACTCAAGCGGTACGTCAGGCATTGAGCCGCGATCCGAATGAGCAGGAAATTAAAATCCTGATATCACTGACACAACAGCAGCGAAGCCATTACCAAGCCCACCCCGAAGCGGCAAAAGAATTGATCTCTGTCGGATTGTCTCCTGTGAATGATTCACTTGACCCCGTTGAAACAGCCGCATTGCTGTCGGCGACACGGGCCATCATGAACATGCACGAATTCATCACGCGTAACTGACTCACCATTCACTTTTCAGCCACTGCTGGATTCATTGAAATGAAAAACTCTCTCGCCAGTCACCTGTGTCGTCGTACCTTTCTGCGCCAAGGTTCTTATGGAATCGGTGCCGCGGCATTGGCGGCAATGCTGGATCCCAACCAAGCCTCCGGTGCTGAAGGAGACATTGAGGTCCCTGAGTGGAACGGGATTTATCCTGTCAAAAAAGGTGCAGCACGCATCAAACGGGTGATTCACTTGTGCATGGCCGGGGGGCCGTCCCATCTGGAAACGCTTGATCCCAAACCCGAGTTGGGAAAGATGGATGGAAAGCCGATGCCCAAGTCTTACACCGAAGGCAAGCAAATCGCACAATTGCAGGGTCAGGCAAACAATTTGAAATGCCTGGGACCGCAACACGAGTTCAAACGTTTTGGAAAATCGGGTCTTGAGATCAGTTCCATCCTGCCTGAAATCGGATCCATTGCTGACGACATCTGTGTGATCCGGTCGATGCAAACGGATCAGATCAATCACGATCCAGCGCACACGCTGATGAATACGGGCACTTCGATCCCCGGACGTCCTTCCATGGGCTCTTGGTTGCTTTACGGTCTGGGAAGTGAATGTGACAACCTGCCAGGCTACGTGGTCCTGACTTCAGTTGGCGGCGGCCAGTCTCAACCCATTGCAGCCCGCCAATGGCACAGTGGCTTCTTACCAAGCCGATTTCAGGGAGTCGAGTTCCGCTCGCAGGGCGATCCTGTGCTGTATGTGAACAGCCCCAAGGGAGTCAATCTGAAAAGCCAACGCGAATTGATTCGTGCCGTTCAATCACTCAACGATGTCGGCAATGCCACCTACCAGGACCCGGAAATAGCAACGCGAATCGCACAATATGAACTCGCGTTCAAAATGCAGACATCAACTCCAGAATTGATGGACCTGTCCAATGAGCCGCAGCACATTCTTGACCTGTATGGCACCAAGGGTGGAGACGGCTCATTCGCGTCCAACTGCCTGCTGGCGAGACGACTTGCTGAGCGTGGTGTTCGCTTCATCCAACTGTACCATCGTGGCTGGGATCACCACGGTGGCATCAAAGGTGGTGCTCAGACGACTGCGAAATTCGTCGACAAAGGAACCGCTGCCTTGGTCAAGGATCTGAAACAAAGGGGAATGCTCGATGAAACTTTGATCATCTGGGGCGGAGAATTTGGACGTACACCAATGGCCCAAGGCTCGGGGCGTGACCACCACATCATGGGCTTCTCCTGCTGGATGGCCGGTGGCGGAATCAAGCCTGGTTTTTCTTGGGGAGCAACAGATGAGCTCGGCTACAGTGCCGTGGAAAACAAAGTCCACGTGAACGACTTGCACGCAACCATGCTGCATATGTTCGGAATCGACCACAAACGCTTAACCTATCGATTCCAAGGACGAGACTTCCGACTCACCGATGTTCACGGGAACGTCGTCAAAGAGATCCTGACCTGACACCGCCACCCGATAGAATTGGAGACGGCCGAAGAATCCGATAAAGCTGTGAATTTCAACTGGAAAGCCGCAGTCATCTCGGCAAAATCATCGGCACGGAGTGATCCAAGGTCAGCGACTTACGTTGTCCAGAGCCGACCTCAGCTTCATTTCCTAAATCTTTCGTCGCAGCCTTGGCGAACGCCCGCATTTTCTCCATCACCTGCGGATGACTCGATGAAACATCAACCTGCTCTTTCAGATCCGTTTCGAGATCAATCAGCTTTCCTGCTCGCCCCTTGCTCTTGAATGTCGCATCGTTCCATCGTGGAAAGGTGCTGGCCAACGGCAGATGCCATTTCCAATTCCCCCAACGAATCGCCTGCAACTGCCGACGCCGGTAGTAATAAAGGACTTCATGCGGGGACCGTGCTTCCGACTCACCTCGCAACAGGCTGGAAATATCCCGTCCATCAATCTCATGGGTAGGCAGTTTTCCTTTCGCAAAGCCTGCCAAGGTTGGCAGCAAATCCATCGTGGTTGCCAGCTCTGAACAAACCGTGCCAGCTGGGATGATCCCTGGCAATCGCACCACCATCGGAACTCTCATCCCACCCTCCATCGTAGACCCTTTGCTACCAGCCAGTGGCGCGTTGGATCCTCCGTTCCTTCCGTTCGATCCGTTATCCGACGTGAAGATCACCATCGTCTTATCTTTGAGACCGAGCCGGGCCAGACAATCCAGGATCTCCCCGGTCGACCAGTCGATCTCTTCGACCGAGTCGCCGTACCGACCATTCCGGCTCTTGCCCAGAAACCGTTCCGATGCGTGCAGTGGCAAGTGCGGAAAAGTGTGCGGCAAGTAAAGAAAGAAAGGTTCTTGCTGATGATCCTCAATGAACTCGACTGCCTCGCGAGTGTATTGCTGTGTGAGCTGCGACTGATCTGCCGGCGCTTCAATGACAGTCACCTGCTCCACCAAGGGCAAAGGAGGATCACCGCGTCCGGCTTGCTGCATGTCGTTGGAATAGGGGATTCCAAAGTACTTGTCGAAACCATGGGCAACTGGCAGGTGCTGAACCTGGTCTCCCAGATGCCACTTGCCAATGCATGCCGTGGCATACCCGGCAGCTTTCATCATTTCAGGCAAAGTCGTTTCCTCGGGACTCAACCCCCGCCGGCTTCTTGGAATCAACACCCAGTGTCCAGTCGCATCTTCATGCAAACCGACACGCCGTGGATAACAGCCAGTCATCAAGCTTGCGCGTGATGGTGTGCAGACAGGACTCGACGAATAGAAGTCGGTATAACGCTGGCCCTCGGCAGCCAATCGATCAATGTTGGGCGTCCGATTGACGGTGGAGCCGTAACACCCGAGGTCGCCATATCCCAAATCATCACAGAAAATCAAAACGACACTGCACCGTTGCTCAGCGCTGAGGTCCTGTGCGTAAACGGTCCGTTCAAACACCAAACTAAACAGCAACAGAGCCAACGGGAGAAACTTAAATCGGTCCATGGTTCTATCCAAATCTCTGGCGGCACGAAGGGTGACAACCATCATATCATTGTGTGACAGCCATCATGTCATCGTGTGATAGCCATCATGTCATCGTGTGATAGCCATCGTGTGATAGCCGCCCCCGAGGGCACAAGCTCTCAAGGGTTAACGCTCACTCTCCAAACTGGATTGACGGGTTTGACCAACACAACTCCCACCCGCACCCAGGATCTGTGTGCAAAGAAAAAGCCCCTGTGACAAAGCGGTCACACGGGCATCAGGTCATTCATCGGCGAGGAGAGCCAGAGATCAGCCAGCGCGTTTGTAATCTGACTTGTCTTTCTGGAACTTGTCGTACTTCCTGCCTTTATCCTCTCGCTTTTCCCTTCCATATCCAGACTTGTCACCTTTGTCACCCTTGTCACCTGATCCATACTTTTGCATGTAAATCTGCTTTGCCTCGCTTCCTGTCATGCCTTCACGACTCTTGAGGATCTGCTGATATCTTTCCACTGCGACCCGCCTTGCCTCCGATTTCCCGGGATCCGATTCACCGCTCATCCTGGCCTTTGCAGCAGCCTCTGCAGCACGGGGCTGACTCTGAGGTGCAGATCGGGAAGCCGCAGAAGTTGTCGGCGTGGGGACAGAAACCTCGGCACTCTCATTTTCGGGATCCATCATATTGTCGACTGGCGTGACGATGAGTTCCCAGCTGTGCAGCATGCCCCAACGTTCGCTGCGAGATCCACGCACAACAAGCTGCCAGACACCTTTCGCACTCTTGCCATTGAAACTTCCCAAGCTGGGCTGTCTCTTCAGTGCGCCTTCGGGGATGAACGATCCTTGAAACGGCGGACGTGCTTTCGTGATCGGTGTCTGTGACTGATCATCGAAGACCGTTCCATCAAAGTGGTCGTCATTTCCACCCACTTCTGTGAACAGTTCGATGCGTTGGCCGTCTGGTCCTGTCAGGTAAGCGTCCAAGTAGGAGGTATGCGAGTGCGTAATCGAGAGACGCACATTCAAATCCCCAATCACAAAATCCTCGAGCACTTCGATTTCGGAAATGACGGTTTTCTTTGGTGCCAACACTTCAGCATCATTGTTCGAATAATTGCCCCCTACGAGAGCTTTGGCACTCAACACTTCACTTGCAGTCAACAAGCCATCACCATTGCCGTCATACGAGGCGAATTCAGCAATCTTCTCTGCCGTCCACTCGGTTGTGAATTCGACCATCGCGACCTGCTCGTCACGATTCTCATCAAGTTCAAAAAACCATCCGGGGAGCCCCTCTCCAATATCGCCAATTTCTTCCTGCAACTGCATCAGGTATGCATGAAGTTCTTCGCGTGAAAGCTCTCCATCCCGATCGATATCAATTTTCCCGGGCGGAAACCCGAGACTAACCGTCTCATCTTTCTCCAACCGACCATTTCGATTTTTGTCAAAGCGTCCGAGCACGGTAGAAGTCAAATAGTACTCACGACCTCGACGCCACCACTGCCCGCTATCCTGTCTTTGCGATTCCTGTCGTTTCGCCGGCTGGATACCATTGCCAACCCTGCCAGCTTTACGAACCAATTCATCTGACGCACCGGACAGCAGACGCCGCCTTGCGTAACGCTGTGCCAATTCGAGGCGACTCAAACGGTCGTCCTTGTTCAGATCTTCCTCGAATGGTTGGCGATGTGTCCAAACGGCTCTTTCAGATTCCGCATGATCAATGTACCCATCACGATTGCGGTCCGAACGTTTCAGAGTGCGATCGGCTTCGTCCAAGTCAGCTTGAATGTAGGGAAATTTGACGGCAGGCAACCCGAACTCCGGAACAAGCTCAGCTTCTGGGTCAGGTACAAACGACTTCACAGAAGCCTCGGACTCAGGCGAAATACGCTCACCTGAGACCCCATTTTGCAAGGCAAAATAGATCCTTGCTGCTTCCTGCCAACGCTCGATGTCATAAGACCGCTCCAACGACATCCGGCGCGTTCTGGCAAGACGCTCCAAGTAAGGTCGCGACAGCGGTGTGATTTCGTCAGGATCGATCTCGCCGTTCTGGTTGCGATCAAGCTTCTCCAGCGATTCCCGCAGTCCCGATTGGGCCATACCCAAATTGGGCACCATGCTGAAAGCAAAACCTGCCAGCGTGGCCACAACGAGTAACAAAGTGTTCTTATGTCCGAACATTGAATTTTCCCCGATTGCCGTTAGCGGCCAGTTGATTTGCTTGACCGGGCCGATGATGAAGAAGAAGTGGTCCGACTACTGTTTGAACTTGAAGACGATGTGGGACGACGGCTGGAAGTCCCCTCCTCGCCCAACATCACCTGCTGCAATAACGCCTCATAGATCAAACCATTTGAGGGAGCTACGACCTCAATCGTCTGCTTGCCGCGAACATCAATTACCTTGACCAAACGCTCTACTTCCTGAAACAAATTCTCTGGAGCAGTCACCACCAACGAGTTACTTGGTTCGTGAACAGCGACTGTCATCTTGGGCTCCAAGTTCCGTGCGGCTGCTGCCTTGGGCGGAGCCGCTCCCTTCTTCGATTTACCTTCCGCCTCACGAGGATCAGCCTTTTGAGGAGCACGGGGTTGCCCTGGTTGCTGACCAGGTTGGCCCGACTGTCCGGTGCTTGAGGCAACTACACGCCCCGCGAACGCTTCACGAATCACAGCCGCCATTTCTGACGCTTTGATGTTTGCAAGTTCAATGACATGAGATTGCCCGTAGGTTTTTACATCTGCCAGACTGTTGCTTCGATCAATGATTTCCAGGTAGGCCTCAACCTGTTCAATTTCCGAGACTGAGCCCTGAGCGATCAAACGATTCAGGCGAGTATCAGCTACGACCGTCATCGAAGCCCCTGCCGTGAGCGTTATGACACCATCACGCGTGGTCATGAAGCTACCAAGTGTTGAACCTGCCGATGACAGAAAACCATTCACCAGTGAACCAGCCTGCCCCTCCATCGCCGCTTCACCACCATCCAGCAAGTCGGCCAGAAAACGCAATGCATCATCTGCTTTGGCGTACTGGAGATAGAAAACCACAGGTGGCGAGGGAATGGAATCAAGCGGCCCGGTGATCGCCCGCAAATGCTCTTCAAAACGATCCAAGGCTTTCGAGTCCTCTGACTGCAACATCAAACCACGAGGGGTCATTTGCATCCGTATCGGCGAAGAATCGTTCTGTACTGTTGTCAACACGTACCGGCGACCCGACTCCAACATCGCCTCAGTATCACCACCACTGCTGGGAGCCTTCGGCTCTCCGGACTTTCCAGATGGCTTGTCCTGAGTTGATCCGGAATTGCTGTTCTCGGTTTTTTGTTCTTCCGGATCATTGACGATCCGCTCAACGTTTCCAGCATCCGTATTTCCGACTGACCGATATCGAATCACCTCATTGCTACCCCGCCAAAACTTGACTGCGGCATCGAGCAATGCCTCTGCATCGTCTCCCTTGAGCGGAACAACTCGCAAACGATTACCGTTATCGAGGGCTTGGATGGAATCCAGCCCCTCGACAATTTTCCTGATCTGCTCCAAATCTGCTTTCTTGGCTCGCACGAACAGTCGCATGCTGCCGGGATCTGCATCAATTTTCGGAGCATCAGGATCGATCGTTTCGGGATCATCCAATGAATCGGGCAGGTCCAACATCTCGTCCAACAGACTGATCACGAAATAGGGATCTACTGTTTTGAGTGGGATTACTGCAAACTCAGCCTCGGTTGCCTGCAACTGCGAGACCGTTCCCTGAATTTCTTTTTGTACCGGTTCCGGCGCGAACGCAACAATCGTACTGGCTGACTCATCCATCGAAAGCCTGATCGTATTTGTGCGGCCTGCCAACAACGTTTGCAAAACGTTGTAGACGGTTTCCACGTTCCCACCACCAACAGGGTACGAACGCAGAACTGCCTCACCTTCCTCGCTGGTTTCCTTCTGCTCAGGCTGATCAACTGCTTTCACCAAACCTTCCAGCAGCTTCACTTTGTCTTCCATTCCTGTGACAAAAATATTCTTGCCCAGAATATCCGCAGAGATACTCACATCAATGCCAATCATCTCACCAGTAGCAAGCCCGAGATGGGGTCGCGCCACAAGCAACACGTCCTCAGCCGAAACATGCTTCAAAGCAAAACTTTGAACCACAGTGCCGTTGGCCATCTCATCCGGTTTGAATGCTGAAAGAATCGACTGAACGCCACGAAGCTTGGATGCAGTGTCTGTGATGATCAATTGCTTTGTCTTGCCAAGCACCTCCGGAGTGGTCATCAGATTCATGACCGAAAGCTCCTGCACAGCCTCTTCGGGATCAATGTCACCAAGCTGAAAAATGCACTTCACGACTTCGTTTCGCTTCCGATCCTTCAAGTCTTCCGCCGTGACCAACTCTGCCATCGCGTCCAACTGCTGCATGCTCCGCTGATCGCCAAGATTGATAACGGAGAGCAATTGCCCGCTCTGAACCAAAGTGAAGCCCTCTGGCAAGAGGAACAAATTGACTCGATCAATGGCTTCCGCATGCGTGAAGACACGGGGATCCGAGTACGTAAAACTGCCCGTGGGAAGTTCCGACATTTGCAACGCCAAGCCACCCTCATCTGCCAACCATCGAATGACTTCGCGCCAGGCAACCCCGTCAAACAAAAACTGAACCTCATCGTTGGGGACCTTTCTCGCTGCCGTCGCCTCAACCGCAACGGACTCCTGCTCCAAATCCTGGTCCTCCATCGCTTTGCCCAACAGATCTGCCAAAGATTTCCCAGCATCCTCTTCGGATACTGGAGTTGCAGGGCCGGGGACTGCAGGACCGGGCACTGCAGGATCGGGCACTGCAGGATCGGGGACTGCAGGATCGGGGGTTGCAGGATTGGTTGGAGGAACAGCGGGCTGGTTTTCCTGCCCCACTGATTCCTGACCTTGGATCGAGGCAATCGATAATCCCGTTACCAAGAGAAAGACCGGCATGAGCCTGAAATTCTGAATGCGAAAATGCCAGAGAGCAATCATTCGAAATGCTAGTTGGAAGGTGGTTGGCGAGTAACAGTTGCGACGGTACATGAGTGAGCAGCAACACCGGAAACAAAACGCTGGCAGCATCTTTCGCTGGCCTTTGTCGCGGCGGACAACGCTGTGCAAGAACACCGTTCGGCGGGGCACCTCTGGTTGGTGAGCGTGCAGGGCCGTTCGGGTGGGAATCAGATCCGGACCCAACGGCTCCGAACGATCGAATACGGCACCATTGAAGCCTAGTGGAAAGACAACGCTAGTCAAGGTTTCTTTCTGTATCCAAGCCACCTAAAACCAGCGTATACGCATGTTTTGCCATCGATCACCGCTCATCGGCCCCTGTACCCGTGCAAAGACCGGACAACTCGATTTTTGCGCATCTCTGCAATCAGTCGGAAAATACCTATAACCCGATCAGGCAGCTCAACCCTTCATCTGCCGCAGTGCTCAATTCATCATGACGCTGCAACTCCCTAAAAATCGTCGGAAATTGCAAGATCACGTCAACTCTGCGGTCGGATTCACTGCACAAAAGCTCCCGTTCCAAAGCTATCCGAATCCAACGATCCGAACTGAAACCCACGCCCACAACCTGATCAGCCAGCACCGATTTGCCGGCAAAATCGTAAGGCCAAGACACTACTGCCAACTAGAAACGCCACAAAAAAAGGCGGGGCCGGCGTACCCCCGTGACCTCCATCCACGCTGCAGTCGATTCGACTCTCCGAAATCGATAGCCTCAATCCCGCCCTGCAGAACCAAGAACACAATGGAAATTACCACCCATGAATGCCACTCTCACTGCTCAACAACAATCCACTGGAGAGGGATTCACCCCTGATTAACCTTCCACGCTGGTTGTCTTCTGGTCAGAAGATCCGTAATTCCTCGATTGCTTCACTGACCTTTCTCCAAGCAGCCGACCATCCGCCGAACCACGGACATGCCCTCAACGCAAATCATGCCCAGCGTGCACCCCGGAGCGTTGTGATATTGTGACAAGCCTCCATGCTGTATGCGACCGCGGCATCGCGCGCCTCAGCTAACCTCACATCCCTCTCCTCTTCCCACGCGACCGCTCCGCGTTTGAACCGCGTTCGTGATCATGGCCTCTAGCAGACCCACCACCTCCTGCGTGCCGCCCTCTGGAACCGTGACCCACTTTACCACCAGATCGTTTGTTTCCTCGTGATCTCATTTGCTCACGAGAGTCAGACTGCCGACCATCTTGCTGTTCACCCCGTGAAGCACCGCGTCCTCGTGATGCATCGCGCCCTCGTGATGCACCGTGACCCCGTGATGCGCCGCGTCCCCGTGATTCACCATGACCCCGTGATGCACCGTGACCCCGTGATGCACCGTGACCCCGTGATGCACCGTGACCTCGCGATGCACCGTGACCTCGCGATGCACCGTGACCTCGTGATGCACCGTGACCTCGTGATGCACCGTGACCGCGTGACTTATGCTTGCTGCCATCGCTTTGCTTGTTGCCAGTCATCATGAATTTTGGCGGCCCACCGCGATGCATCCCCATCGGTTTCCCACTAGGACGCGGTAGTGTTTTTCCAAGCATTGCCCCACCTGCCCATGGTGGACCTCCTCCTCTGAGTCCGCCACGCGGCGGCCCTTGTGCAGAGACTGTTTCTCCAAGGTTCAGCATGAAACTGGCCGAAACAGCCAGCACCAAAATTCGAGACACCATGATTTCAATCCCATCCGTCAGTATTAAGAAACCGTCACAACGCGTTGCCACCGACAATCGCTGAATCGTCGGTTACAAAACGCCTAGCAACAAAAACCCCGCTTGATCACGCAGGTTTCGATGCATCTCCAGAACGCAAAATTAAATCACGGTCGCAAAGCCATCCACAAAGAACACTCAATCGTCAAAGAAGCACCTGAACAGCAGGATCCGGATCAATCCAATGGAACATACGACTCTGCTATAACAACGGTGAGTTTGCCGATGCCCACAGTCCGCCATCAAGAAGCACGTCATGAAAACTTTTTTTGCAACTGCGTTCCTCATCTGTTATCTGCTACCTCTGCTGACAACATCCGCGCAAAGTAATGGCCCCCCGATTCACGTCCTGATCTGGGATGAACGTCAACCCAAACAGGCCGTGGCCTACAAGGATTTTCTGGGCAATGAAATTGCCAAACGATTAACCGAAAAAACCTCTGACTTTGAAGTTCGTTCGGTTGCCCTTGA
>PKCN01000336.1 GCA_002862205.1 Planctomycetaceae bacterium
TAGAAATCTCGCTGCCCTGCAGCACTTTCAGGAGTGCGGAATCGAGACCATTGCAGATTTCTCGTTGAATGTTTCCAACCATCGTTCCGCAGAATGGATTCGTAGTTTGGGAGCATCACGCGTGACAGCATCTTATGATCTCAACCGTGATCAACTTGTCGGACTGATCGACTCTTTACCTTCTGGCTGGATCGAGACGGTGATTCACCAACACATGCCCATGTTCCACATGGAGCACTGCGTTTACTGCAGTGTTTTGTCACCAGGAACAGACAAAACCAATTGTGGGCGTCCCTGTGATACACATCTGGTTGCATTACGGGATCGCGTTGGAGCGGAACACACGTTGCAGGCAGACGTTGCCTGTCGGAACACGCTTTACAATTCAACCCCTCAGAGCGGTGCCGAACTTGTTGATGATTTGCTTCAACGCGGTGTGCAGTGGTTTCGTATTGAATTGCTGGAGGAAGAATCCGACCAAGTCCGGGAGATTGTATCGCTGTATGACAAGTTGCTGAAGCGACAGATCACAGGACAGGAGGTGTGGAAGAAATTGCGGGCAGCCAACCGGGTAGGAGTCACTCGGGGTACATTGGAATCAAAACGAAATCCGCTTGCCATTTTGTAAGCCGATGTGGGCCTGTTGAAGGCGTCTTATCGCGGGGTTTCGTTATTCTTGACTGTCAGAATGGTCCTGGAAGTATTGCTCAGCAGCAGGATGTAAACGAAGTTCGGTCCATTGGCTGGCTTCTTTCATTGGGATCCGGTTTTTTGGGCTGTCGAGTTCGTACCAGGCATCGAGAACTGCGATGATTAGCGCATCGGACGTTTCCTGCTTTGCCATCAGGATGGCGGTTGTGGCGAGGGTCTGCACGGTAACTGGTTTGGATGGGTTGGTGATGTCATCCGTGAGGGGAAATCGATCAAATGCATGAACCACTTTGTCGGGATTAATCTCCAGCACTCGCCATCGACCGTCTTTTCTGAGTTGGTTAAGAAAGGGGCTTTCCTGTCCCAGGCACAGGATAGCCGCTTGGGGAGTATTTTCGGAAAGCAGTTGCTCCCACTTTCCTGACAATATTTGAATCTTGCCAAAAGAGTTTGGCAGCATCTGCATCATCAGTTCGATACACGCTCTGGAACCAGTTCCTGCTGGACCCAGTAAAACAGGAAGGCCATTGAACTGCTGCGTTGTTTCGATACCCGAATCTTTGCGGACTAGCGCGTAGATCGGTTCGTAATAAAGTGGCGCGACGTGTGCCAATTCTTCTTCAGGAGGAATGGAGACAGCCTGAATCAAGGCTAGATCCACGTCATCGTTGATTAGCAATCGGGAGTTCTCTTCTGAGCCTTGGGTTCGCCGTATGTCAGGCGTGACTTCGGGCTGAGTTTGTTTGATTTGCTCAGAAAGCAGTCTGGCAACTGCGTTGTAACGTCCGCCCTCGACACCGCCTGCGATCATGACTGAGTTAGGCATTGCATCAGGCCAGTGCTGAATTCCAAGTTGCAGCGAGACCACCAGTATTGGAGTAAGTAAAAGCCCAAGCAACATCGCAGCTTGAAAGCGGCGATGTGTCGAAGATGCTTGAAGCACTCGACGGCCAGTGAGTGCACCGACAATTGGGACGCCCTCAAACCAATGCCACGCCTTCAAGACTTGCGAACGTGGACGGGCCTCAATGTGGCGGCCTTCAATGAAAGCATCCAGTTCATCTGCAAGTTTTTCGGCGGAAGCGTACCGTTTGCCAGGATTCTTTTCGAGGCATTTCGCAACAATGGTCTCGAGATCCAGTGGGGCATCAGAACGAAGTGAACGAACTGCTGGTGCAGGCTCATGAACGACTTGTAGCAGGGTTTGCATAACGGTGTCCGCGAGGATCGGAGGCCGTCCAGTCAGGCATGCAAATAGGATGGCACCCAGTGAGTAAACGTCACTCTCGGTGCAGACTCGATCACTGTGACCACCGGCTTGTTCGGGAGCCATGTAGTGCGGGGTGCCAATGGCAGCCCCACTTCCAGTGACGCTGCTGTCGGAATCCATATGTTTCGCCAAGCCAAAATCCGTGACATGAATCTGGTCATGTTCATCGATGAGAACATTGGCTGGCTTGAGATCGCGGTGCAGAACACCTTTCTGGTGAGCATGGTGAATCGCTCGCGCGACATCACGGACATATCTTGCGGCTTCTTTGGGGTCCAGTAAACCAGCGTTGACCCGTTTCTGAAGATCGGTTCCTGGAATGAATTCCATCGAGAAGAAATGATGACCCGCACGTCGACCAAATTGATGAACACCGACAATTCCGCGGTGGCGTAGTCTCGCTGCCGCCTGTGCCTCGGTGTAAAAGCGACGAACCTCTCCTTCGTCCGCAAGGATGCCACTGCGAATCATTTTGATCGCAACTTGCCGATCCAGGTTGTGTTGCTTGGCCAGATAGACCACGCCCATTCCACCACGACCGATTTCCCGAAGCAGGACATAGTCTCCGAGGTCATAGGGCAAACGTGGACCGTGATCATTCGGGGCACGGTTTGCCATCGGAAGAGTGACATCCGGATCGCCAGAGGAGTCGTCGCAACGAGCAGATTTGGAGATCGTCTCGGCGTTAGGAGACAAGGCTAAAGCATCGAAGCCCGAGGATGATCCAGCAGGTTGGCCGTTGAGGGTCACCTCCCCCAGAAGGTCAGCCGCTTCGATCAATTCTTTTAAATCGTCTGCCAAATCGGGGAACAGCTTCAAGAAATCTTCTCGATTGGCGATTTCACCAGCATCAGACATTCGCAAATAGTCTGCGAACGCTTCATCGAGAGGATCATTCGTGGGTGGTGATTCGGACATTTAGTAATCTGACTTTTTCATAGCCGATTTTACTCGACCTGCGAACTGTCTTTCGCTCGTTACCCAGTCACAGGCCGCAAAACCGTCGACTTGGGGCGCGACGATCACCACGTCTTTGGTCGATGGCAATTGCTTGATTCTGGTTGGAATAGGCCCACGTTCTGACGTTTTGCACCACATTCTGCATCGTCGTTCTGCAACGTCACGTTCGACTGAGATCCTAAAACCATGGGCTATCTTCACTCTTCATGATAACTCGAAGCTTTTGAAGGCCACGCTTCAGCAAACCTGCAACGGCCGTGTCAGACTTTCCCATCCTTTCTACGATCTCTGAAAGAGGCAACCCCTCCATGTAACGCAGGCGGATGGCCTCGGCTTGTGTCTCGGGGAGTTCGTGTAACGCACCCATCAAGGCAACGACCGCCTCTGAACGTATCACGACCCCGCTGGGGCTCGTCTTGCTACCCGGTAATTGCTGGATCCAGCCTCCTGCATGAGAGCCTTGCCCGGGCGCTGGCGAGGCATCGACTTCACGCCGAATGGATCGCTTTTGGGTCGTGACATGGCGGGTGACCGCGGTGGCTACGTTGTTCTTGAGCATTCCACGCAGCCAGCCCGCAAATTCGGCGGGAGATGAGCCGCGGAACGCCGGCAGGTCACGCTTCGCTTCAAGGTAAGTCAGCTGCACGATGTCTGCGGGGTCAATCCGGCGTCGCAAGCGATCCGAAAGATAGCGATGGGCAAGCATCAGGAGATAGCCCCGGTATTGCTCCAGCAATTTGCCCAAAGCCTCGTTATCACCACCTTTGGAAGCAATCACGAGTTCGGTTGTTGACATCTGCCCATCCACGCTGGCTTTTTCCTCTTCAATGCGAAATCAGTGAGTGCATAGAACGATCCCGCCCCGCTACACTCTAATCGATCTGCTGACCTTCATCAGGGAATCTATTGTTTTGAATTGCGGGTCGTGCGGATTGCTGGTGGTGAAGGTAGGGTTCAGTTCCCCCATAAATGGAATCTGATTACGAAGGAATCTACTTTTCGACAGGATTGAGCGATGACAGTGAACACCCGGAAAACTTCACAAATCAACATTTTTGCTTACGGTCACTTCGTTGCGGCCATATTCTTGACAGCAATCTTTACCGGATGCGGCGGTCAGGAGGGAGCTGTATCCAATGACAAAGTACCGGTTGTGGAAGACAGTTCAGCTACCGAAAACACCATACCCGAGGATGTGAACCCGACTGAGGCAGGGGCCAACGCAGCGGATCAAAATCCAGAGTCACCTCCTGGGACGCTCGAATTACCCTCTGATTATGATTCCGGCGGTGCACCGGATGAAGAAGCTGCGACCGGGAATCAACCGGGTGGAATCGAGCTTCCCCCTGATCTTGATATCCCCGTTGATTCAACCAGTGCCGAGTCCAGCACTCAGGTCAAGTTTGCAACTTGGCAAGAAATCGATCAATTTGCAAAATCCGCAGGGCGTATCACTGTGATTGATTTCTGGTCGCTCGTTTGTGAACCCTGCTTGGAGGAGTTTCCGGGACTCGTTGCGCTACATCAGACCATGGGGGATTCGGTTCAATGTGTTGCGGTTGATATTGATTACGATGGGCGGAAAAGTCGGCCTCCGGAATACTACCAGCAGCGCGTTGTTGATTTTCTAAAGAGCGTCAAAGCTTCAGGGTTTCCCACTTATATCAGCAAGACTCCCAGTGATGATGTGTTCAAAACTACCAAGCTGATTTCTATTCCTGCTGTCATGATCTATGACGCCAACGGAGAAGTCGTCAAGGTATTTGTCGACACGGGCGAAGAAAACGCCTTCACCTACGAAAAAGATGTGGTTCCGTTTGTGAAAAGTCTTGCCGGTTGAGAGCCATGAACACCCTGCCTGTTGGGGATCGTCGTCATCGCCTGCTGCTAGTTGATCTCGTTAGCGCATGCTGACAGTAAATACTTTTCAAGGCGACGGCAGGTGGTCTCGATATGGTGGTGCTTGGTAATCAAACGAGTGGCAGCTTGAATCCGTTGCACGGACGACTTCGGATCGGATGCAAACGATAAAATTGCCTCTGCAAGTGAGCTTGGGTTCTGCGGCTCTGCCCAGAGGATTGTCGGTTCGTCCCGTTCCAACTCAATCGTGCCGCCCGCGCGGGTTGCGATGACTGGTATTTCCAATGCCATCGCTTCCAGCACAACGTTTGGCATGCCCTCAAAGAGTGACGGCAGAATGAGAGCATCTGCATCAACAATGCTTGGGCCTACATTGGATATCGTCCCGCAAAATTCAATGGAATGTGGCTTGCGCACTTCAGCAGCTTGCAACTCGAGATTCGCACGCAAGGGACCGTCGCCGATCAGTCGAACATGGAGTGCCGGATATGAATCGGGCCAGTTTGCTTGCGCCAGCACAATCGAGTCGATTAAATCGCGATGCCCTTTCTCTTCTGTCATCCGCCCTACGCACACCAGCGTCAATGGGGAGTCAGTATCTGGTCTCGGCTTTTTCGTGGTGGTCTGTCGCAACGCTTCGCTGTCAACTGGGTTGGGGAGAATGGTGATGGAGTTGGAAGGCAGTTGATAAAACTTCGTTGCCGATTCAGCGGCTATTGTGCTGACAGCAATGATCTGTCTGGATGCCCGGTAAGCCTTGGCCAAACGATGTTGTTTCATTCGCACAAAACGCTTCTCGACCAGTGGCAATGCCAATTCTGGTGGGCTTACGATCGTGGAAACGCGAGGAATGCTGCGTTGCCCACTGGCAGGACCTGCGATCATGGTCATGTGAAAGGTGCGGTCGTAAATCACATCGATGGATTCATCGGACAGCAATTTTTTGAGATGACGAATTTGCTGCCGCATCACGCCACCAGGCAGGTAGATCACTGGTTCTTGTCGGACATCCTCGAACGAGTGAATCGGAACATCAGTGGGAACCTGCGATAGCAGATCTCCCGTCCTTTCCATCACATACAGGTGTGGCGAAAACTGAGATCGATCCAGATGTTTCAGCAGCATTAACGTTTGACGTTCGCTACCTCCGCCACGCATTGAACTGATCATGAATAGAACACGATGGGTCATGGGCGTAGCTCGACTTCAATCCAAACCATGCGATGGTCAGTTGCGTCGACCCAATGTGAATTGTGGTCCTGACGGCTGGGCCAGAAAACGCCGCTATCCTGCAGAGTGAGCCCGCGACTCGGAAGAACGTAATCAATTCGCATCTGACGAGCTTTACCGAAACTTGCTGTGGCTCGTGAATCAGCTGTGCCGGTTGCTTCAGAAGCACCAATACTGGCTGGTTTGGAATCACGCAGCTTGTTGTTTTTTAATAATGTTTGAATCGCTGACCGACGACTGTCGCCTGATTCGGGATCAGAGTTGAGATCACCCGCGATTACAAATAACGCCTTGTCAGGTAGCCCACCTGGCTTGCCGTCATCATCAATCAAATGGGTAGACGAGGGTCCTGCAAGGTAATCTGTCCAGAACCTGATTTCGTCATGGTTGCGACACCCATTGTGATCATCCGCACCGTCAAACACCGGTGGTGTTGGGTGACTGGCAAGCAGATGAACGACTTTTTTTCCCACTCGAATTGGCACATCAGTATGGTTCTTGCTCGATAATCTCAAACGCTCCCATACTTGGTCGGTGTAGTAGGATTTGCCGGAGCCGGGAAACGTGGGTCGCAGAGCGTTGGGTAATTGCGACCAACGGTAATTCTGAAAGGTTCGGATTTCAGATTCGATCATGGGAAACCGGCTGTAGACAGCCATGGCGTATTGGCCGGGATAGACACCATATCCCCAAGCGTCGTTTGCTTCAGCGGATTTGCCATTTCCATCCAGATCCAGCATGCTCGGTTGGCCAGTGTTGCTGGCAATGGCATACCGGTACGGATATTCCAGAGCGGTCAAGCCATTTTGGCTGATCTCTAAGTACTCATCAGCAAAAGCATCAACGGCCATGCTTTCGTCGTCGTAGTCAATTTCATTCACCAGCAGAATGTCGGGGCGAACAGTCTGGACAATTGATGCAAGGTCAATGGCCTGCCGGTTTTTGCCACCACGCAGTCGAGCGAGGACTTGTCCAGCCTGCTTGCCGTAGAGAGATGCATTGAAGGTAGCAATTCGGATTGCATCACCGTCAGCCTCATCTTGGACCAGGGTTCGATTCTGGGCGAACAATTCTTGATGTAGCAAGTCTTGATGTAGCAAGGTCGAGCAGCCTGAAATCAAAAGGATGGCCGTGATCACTTGAAATCGCGTGAGGCGAAAGTTCATGGACGATGCAAATTCATAGGGGATTGCCTGAATACGGGAAACCGTTGAAAGTTGAACAACACCACAGTCAATGGATCCCATCACCCTTAGTGTATCACTGATGAATAATCTGGTCTCACTCCCATCGCATGAATTGCATCGATATCTGGGTGCCCGCTTGGTATCTGAGTCGAAAGTCGAATTCTGTGTCTGGTCACCTACAGTTGACTGCGTCCACATTTATATCGAGGGCCTGGAGAACGAAAAGCCATTTGCTCTTCAAAAGCAGGAGGGTGGTTATCACGTGGGAGCAATGGATCGTGTCAGTGCGGGAATGCGCTATTACTGCTCGTTTGATGGTGGCCCCAAACGACCGGATCCTGCTTCACGTTTTCAGCCTGAGGGAGTTCATGGCCCAAGTCAGATTGTTCCCAGTGAGTTTGTTTGGACGGATTCTGATTGGCAGGGAGTGCCTCGTAATTCACTGGTGATCTATGAGCTTCATGTCGGAGCTTTCACGGAGGCAGGAACCTTTCGTGCTGCCGCTGCAAGATTGGATGAGTTGGTTGATCTGGGTGTCACGGCGATCGAATTGATGCCGGTTGCCGATTGTGCGGGAAGGTGGAACTGGGGTTACGACGGGGTCTGCTTGTTCGCTCCTAACCGGAATTATGGAACACCCGATGATTTGAAGTGTTTGGTCAATGCGGCACATGCAAAAGGTTTGGCTGTGATCCTCGATGTGGTTTACAACCATTTGGGACCGGAAGGCAATTATCTGGGTGAATCAGGACCCTATCTCTCCTCGCATCACAGCACAGTGTGGGGATCGGCCCCGAACTTTGACGACCCGGACCATGGAGTTGGGTTGCGGCGATTTTTCATCGCCAATGCCATCCATTGGATGGAAGAGTATCACTTTGATGGTCTGCGAGTTGATGCAATTCACTGCATGAAGGATGACAGTGACTGTCATGTGGTGACGGAAATGAGCCAGAGCGTTCGTTGTTGGTCGAATCTTGCACAGCGACCGGCGATGTTGATCGCGGAAACGAATGTGTTCGATCCGGAAATGCTGAGCCCTATTTCGAATGGAGGCTCAGGGTTTGATGCGCAATGGTGCGATGACTTCCTGCACAGTGTTTTTGCAGTGGTCAGGCCCGATGAGCATCTTTGTCATCGTCGATATGTTTCAGGATCGGATCTGGATCAAACGTTGCGATTGGGATACGTCCACGAAGGAACCCTTCGCGAAGAGAGAGGCAGGATCCATCCCGCTTCACCAGCCGATGCTGGCGGTTTGATTTACTCGATTCAACATCATGATTTTATTGGCAATCACCCGCTGGGAAAGCGTTTGCATCAACTCACCAGCACCGAAACCCAACGGGCAGCATCTGCGTTGCTACTGCTTTCTCCCGCAATACCGATGCTGTTCATGGGAGAAGAATTTTGTTGCGAAAATCCATTCCAGTTCTTTGTGGACTTTGGTGACAAAGACTTGCGAACTGCCGTTGTTGAAGGTCGGAAAAGGGAGTATCCCCAGCATGATTGGTCCAAGGGCATGTTGCCCACTGATGCCGCTGCGTTCCACGATTCAAAAATTGGCTCCGCATTGAATGGTGATCGGGAGATGAGAGCCTGGTATCGGGATCTGCTTACACATCGCAAGCGTTGGATTGTTCAAGGAATTTTACAGCAACGACACATGGTGGTGGACAGCTGTATCGATAAGGGAATTTTTGTTTTACGTTACCGAACCGCGGCCAACTGCGTGACTGTTGCTGCCCGACTGTCGTCCTTGGCAGATAGCAATGATATCTGCGACTTCTCAGCGGGTGGAGAATTGATCATGGATTCGTGTCCGGAGCGAACTTCGTTGCTGCAATTGTTGCCAAATCATGCAAAGATCTTTCTTCAAGATCTAACCTGAATGGAAAGGGATACTCAGACGTCCTTTCAGATCAAGCCTCTTCCTTGTGCCTGTTCCTTGTGCCTGCGAAAAAGGCTTCGAGGCATGGGTTTTTCTTGCTCGCCCAAATAAGCCCGAAGAAGGCCGAACAAACCCAGAAAAACCATCGATCAGTGCTGGCAGAAACAATCATGAGCAAACCAGAAAACAGGTGTTTCGCATTACTGGCAGTCCTTGTGCTGTTAGCAAAAGGCAGCGTGGTGAATGCTGCAGTTTCACCAAAAAATATCGAGCAGTTGCGTCAGGCTGATCTGATTGTTGTCGGTGTCATCGACAAGGTCATGGTTGAGTCGGAGCGATCGAGGGTCGAGCGGGGGTTTGGTAACTATGATTGGGGCATTCATTTGACACTCACGGTGGAAAGGGTTGAAAAGGGTGATTATTCCCAGCCTCAGATCCAATTCAGGTGTTTTCGTGTCAAGTCGCGACGTAGTGCAGTCGAATATTTGTCGAGCGCTGGGCATGAACCCATTCCGGGTGCCGGTACCAGGGTAAGAGTCTATCTGAATGGCACGGGGACCACTTGGAGTGTGGTCAACCCTAACGGTATCACTTCGCACGATGCCGATACGAACAAAGAGGGTTGGCCAGATGGCAGTCTTAGTGAGGCTCCTGAAGTCGCAGGGCTGTCTGGGCTGATGTACACATATCTGCTGCCCCTTGAGGTTTGGGGGCTGTTGTTTTTTGTGTTACTACCCATCATGTTTTGTGTCTATCTTGTGGTCCGATATCTGCGGCGCAGAAAAGCATCTGATGAAGATGAGAGGGATTCGTCGGACGGCTAGTATGGCAACAGGCAATTCAAGTCATGGGCGATCAGAGCGTGTCGTTTGTGACCGATGCGTCAGCACGCCCGGAGATTCGTGGTCTGCCACGTCGCGTTGACAACCGGCAACACATGCAGTGAGATGGGTAGAAAGCCTTCGGGATAGTGACGTCCGATGGTCATTAAGTCACTTTGGGTTCGATGTTGAGAACATGTCTTGATTGAATTGGTACAACTCAATTTTTCAGTCATCAGTGTTTTGTCAGTCATCAGTGTGAGGGGCACATGCATGTTGTTGTGATTGGTGCTGGTGCTGCAGGCATGATGGCGGCGTATGCTGCGGCTAGCCATCGTGCTTCGGTGGTGTTATTGGAAAAGAACAACAAGACTGGTGTCAAAATTCTGATGTCAGGTGGCACTCGCTGTAATTTGACTCATCACACTGACGCCCGTGGAATTGCTGATGCCTTTGGCCATGCAAAGAGGTTTCTGCAGCCGAGTCTTGGCGGATTTCCTCCTCAGGCGGTGGTTGATTTTTTTGAATCGGCTGGTGTGGCCACCAAGATTGAGTCCACGGGAAAGGTTTTTCCTGTCAGCAATCGTGCGGTTCAAGTGCGGGATGCCCTGCATCACTACGCAGTTGATGCTGGAGTTGAGATTCGGACTGGCTGTGGGGTGACAGGTATTCGTCCGGATGGACAGAAATGGCTGGTTGAAACAGAGCAATCGGTCATCGCGACGGATCGTGTGATCGTCACCACAGGCGGCAAAAGTTGGCCGGGCTGTGGTACGACCGGCGATGCATATGCATGGATGACTGAACTTGGCCATGCCATCGAACGCACGCGACCAGCGCTTGTGCCGTTGCTTGGTGGTGAACCGTGGATGAAGGATTTGTCTGGATTAGCGGTGGATGATTCCATCGTGACCGTGCTACCGGTGTCAGGCAAACAGAAATCATTGGCCCACCGGCGCGGGTCCCTGCTGTTCACGCACTTCGGGTTCTCTGGCCCTGTCGCCATGGATGTCAGTGGTGCCATCACCGCTGCCACTTCTGTCGATCAGGTTCACACGATTGCGGATTTGGTTCCTCAATACTCAGAGGAAGAGGTGAAAACGGCACTCAGTAATCGGCAAGATGGTGGAAAATTGAAAGTGTCTTCGCTGTTGTCGATGTGGCTACCGAACCGGCTTGCCAATGCAATCACAACACAGTTGGGGCATGATGCTCGACTTGCGGAGTTGTCAAAAAACTCAAAAAACCGATTGATTCAGAACTTGAAACGGATGCAACTGCCCATCCGAGGGACACGCGGTTTTGAGAAGGCAGAGGTAACTGCTGGCGGCGTGCGGCTTGATCAAGTTGATCCTCGTACCTTCGAAAGTCGTATTCACAAAGGTTTGTTCATTGCGGGTGAGCTGCTGGACGTTGATGGACCAATTGGCGGGTACAACTTTCAAGCAGCTTTCAGCACTGGGCGTGCTGCGGGTATCGCAGCTTCGTCTTGAATGTACTCTTTGCAAGCAACAACGCTCTAGGCACTGACTGTGTACAAACCTTAGATTGAAGGCGTCTGCTCCGATTGAAAACGCCTCGACCGCGATATCTATCAGTCCCGAAACCATGCCCGATTTGATTGCCCAAGGCCCAGTGAGTGAACATCGCTGGCGACGTGAATTACCTGCAATAACCCGAGGTGCCGGGGTCTTGCTGGGTCGTGCTGATGCTGATTGGAACGTGCCGTGGGATAGTAAAATCTCGCGGGCTCACGTTCGGTTGACCCCCATCACCGACAACCGTGTAGAGGTTTTTCGAGAGGCGACAGCCCGCAATCCTGTATTTTTTCGGGGCAAGAAAACAGACCATTTTACGCTTGTTCCGGGTGAGCATTTTGTGATTGGGAGTACAACGTTCACACTGGCAAACCGGCCGGGTGCGTCTGATGCGACTGGTGATGTTGATCTGACCGAACACGAATTTGATCATGCGATGCTGCGACGGCGCAATTTTCGTGATGCAGCAGGCAGAATTGAAATGTTGAGCCGGCTGCCTGATCTGATCACAAGCAGCAGTAGTGATGAGGAGTTGTTGGTCCGCGTTACCAGTGTCCTGCTGCAGGCGACGCCAGCGGCGTCCGCTGTGGCGATCGCATCGGCCAATCCGAATGCCATGGGTAAAGCCGATAGCGATTTTAAAATTCTTCATTATGACAATCGTGTTCCAGATAAGGATGGCCCAACGGTTAGCACGCGGTTGGTGAGAAAAGCGATTGAACGCCGTGAAAGTGTTTTACACTTGTGGTCAGCGGCAGCATCCGAAACGAATGCATTCACGTCCAGCGAGGAAGCCGATTGGGCTTTTTGTGTACCGCTTCGAAGTGAAGCCTGCATGGGCTGGGGGCTCTATGTGACCGGGCAATTATTGCCAGATGAAAGTGGTCGTTTGCAGCAGTCGCTTCAAGCGGCACCCGATAATCTGCAGGATGATGTCAAGTTTGCTGAATTGGTGGGAACAATGATTGCCAACTTGCGTCAGAGCCGCAGGTTGGAACGAAGGCAAGCGGCGATGAGGCGATTCTTTGCGCCAGTTGTCATGGAGGCACTTGCTGGAAGAGACACCAGCGAAGTGTTGGCACCACGGGAAGCCAACTTGTCCGTCATGTTTTGTGACTTGCGTGGTTTCAGCAAACGAAGCGAGCGTGATGCCGATCAACTACTGGATCTGCTCGCTCGGGTAAGCAATGCGTTGGGAGTCATGACGCGGCATATACTTGATACTGATGGTGTGATCGGTGACTTTCATGGTGACGCTGCGATGGGCTTTTGGGGTTGGCCATTTGAGCAGCAGGATGCTGCGTTTCTCGCGGCAGAGGCTGCTTCACGTATCGTCGCAGAAAGCACTCAAGTGCTGATGGAAAATACATTCCGATTTGGAATCGGAATCGCGACAGGCAGAGCTGTTGCTGGACAAATCGGCACTGTGGATCAGGTCAAGGTCACAGCCTTTGGACCAGTCGTGAATCTTGCCAGCCGACTCGAAGGCCTGACAAAATTGTTTGGAGCGAAAGTGATCATTGATCATGATACGGCTGCAGCACTGAAGGCATCCAGTGATCACCCGTTTCAACTCAGACGACTGGCTCGTGTCAGGCCAGCGGGATTTGAAAACGAAATCGAAGCATGGGAACTAATTGTGCCACCAACTCCCAATACGCATGTTTTGAGTTCGGATCAAATTGCCTTGTATGAAGCTGGTCTCGATGCCATGATCAGTGGCGACTGGAATCAGGCCTATGATCTTTTGCATGGCATGCCAGCTTGGGATCGACCCAAGGATGTGTTGCTCTCAATCATCCTTCGCAATGATCGCACGCCACCTCATGACTGGGATGGTGTGATTAGAATGCCTAAACTGTAAGCAGATCGATTCCGCATATCTCAACTGACTTTCATGGCATCTACACCCCAGTCGTACGAATTGACGCCGCTGGTTTGGGTGGGTTTAAGCATCGCTGGTCTTGCTTTCGTGATGGATGCAATGACCGAGCAGAATACCGCGAAAATGCTTGCGACTCGTGAAGATGAGAAGCAAATCATCATTCGTTCGCAGGACGAAATACATCAGTTTCCGCTGTTGGGAGTGGAAGTCGGGTTGCTATCAGGATGGTCGTATCTGGCAGTGAGAGAGGATCCGTTGGCCTATCGCCCAGCGTTTGTCCACACATCCTCCAATTCTTTGGTTCGACTGCAAGCCGACATTTTTGACGTTTGGCCTCCCGAGGGAGCGGTCGCTGAACCCGTGATCGGAAAACACGCTACGGGTGAGCTGGAGTGGGTGCGCGACCAGCATGTGCGAGTGGGACGACTTCAGTGGCCGGAACACCGCTTGACCATCGTTGCGATTCAGCATGATTCCAAAGCCGAGCTGAATGCGACAATCGAAGAATTCTGTGCTGGAATCAGTCCTCTCGACTCTCGTGATTAAGAAACCCTGTGATTTATCGATTCCAGGTGCAGCACAATCTGATTCAGCCGGAAAAGGCGGGTTCGTATTGGTTTACGGGGTGTTTCGTGATTTCCATGGTCGTCACAAGACCTTCTGTTGGCCTGCTCGCGTTGATACACCCACTGAACTGAGATGGATTTGAACGCTAGACTATGCTTAAGCTACCTAAACTGCCTGAACGTCAGGCTTTATGCACGCTCCTCCTTTTCGCGTTTTTAGCATGTCACGATTTGGATTTTTGATCGCGTTTGTGTCTCTTTTTCTCGGGACTCCTCTTGCCGCTTACGGGCAATTCAGTGGGCAGGATCGGGATCGGCTGGTCGCGGCCATTGAGTCGACCGAGTCCGCGTTTGATGCTCAACGACTTCCTGATGTTGGGGCGGCCAAGGCAGACCTTGTGGGCAAGGTGACTGCTGTTGAGCAGTACTTTCAACGGGCAACGGATGCAGAAAATCGAGCAGCATGGCTCCAGTTTCTTGATCTGGAACCGATCACCAAGGCGATTCAATCCTCTGCCGCAGATTCTGTGTTGATGGGGGAGGCCAGGAAGCTGCGAGATCGTTTGATCGGAATGACACCGGGCTTGGAACTGAGTGCGATTCGCAATCTGAGGGAATCTGCCTTGCGTCTCTCTCAGGCAATCAGTTTGAACAGCACGCAAGGGAAGCGAGTTGTCGCCACCTTGGCTGCGTTGAAGAAACTGATCGGTGAGCTCAAACAGACTCCTACGACTGAGCAATTTGCACAGATTGGTTTTTTTGTTGGAACGATTAGTTCATCGGGACAGGGTGACGAGCTGGTTGGTGCGTTTCGTGAAGTATTTGGCAAGCCAAATGTAGCAGTGCTGGTTGGAAAACCATTATTGCAAAAAGCGGTTGATCGGGAACTGACGCGGGAGGAGCCGGTCCGTCAGACCATTCTTGGAACACGAATTGTTGGAACCGCCACCATGACTGGTAAGGTCAGTGCGAACTTGCTTCCATCCACTGACGGTGCAAAGATTGCATTAGGATTCAAAGCTGACTTTGAGAGTGACAATACTGGCTACAACGGTCCTGTGCGTTTGTTAACCACAGGCACGGGTGAGATCGAATTGGCGAGGACGCTTGATATCGATTCGTCCGGTTTCCATTTGTCGGGTGACAAGACGGATGTCGAACTCAATACAACCATCGACGCGATTTGTCACAAAATGGAAATTGTTCGCAAGCTGGCGTGGAAGGCAGCTCGGCGACAGAAACCCAAGGCTGACTGTATAGCGACGCAGCGTTTGAAGCAGCAGGTCAGCCAACAGTTTGAGGAAGAGGCCAGCAAACTGAATCTTGG
>PKCN01000425.1 GCA_002862205.1 Planctomycetaceae bacterium
CTGTCATCTCTGTGGATGTAGAGACAGGCATCTCTGTGGATGTAGAGACAGGCATCTCTGTGGATGTAGAGACAGGCATCTCTGTGGATGTGGAGACAGGCATCTCTGTGGATGTGGAGACAGGCATCTCTGTGGATGTGGAGACAGGCAAAAGAACCCGAGCCCGGCGACGGCTGGAAGCAAGTCATGTGTTCGCGGATTCAGGGTTAAATCTTCAGTCCCTGTTCTCTGGCAACATTTCAGCAGCTGCGAATTGTTTCGCAGTCATACTCTTCACAACACCGTCACCCATCACGACGTATCCGCCCCTTGCTGGCGTCGCCGCCTCAAAGGCCAAAACAAAACGCCCGAGATTGTCCGGCACGCTCAGGTTTCCGTCCCAATTGACAATCACGTCCCCCTCAACGAGACAGTCACGTGCTTGCCCACGCGTTGCGGCGTCGGCTGACTCCGCCATCCACTCAGCAAGTGCATCGGAGGTTTTTGGCGAATTCCCGGCTGCCTTGTGCATCTCCTTGTAGGCTTGCCCCAAGCTGGTGAGGTTATCACGTCGTTGTCGGACCGCATTCTGCTGTTCTTCAGAGCAGCCCGAAAACATCAAAACGGTCATCATCAGGTTCAGACTGATCAACAAGTGAGGCAAGATATTTCTGTGGTGCATTCGTATTCCAATGATCTCGCTGAAGATTTCAGGCATCATCCCACGATCTGCCTAGTTTGGGACGCCCATTTTGGGATGTTTAGTTTAGGCCACGGCTCGCCTGCGTCCCCACCACGAGACCTTTGTTTTGGAAAAACCCGATGGTGAGCAGAATTCAGCGTGCAGCACGCACCGGAATTTTGCAATCCCCCCGGGGGGCGTCTGTGGTGCATCTTCGGAATCCCAGCAACAGCAAACTTTCCGGGCGTCACCAGCATGCGCGGAAACACCGCGTCCGGCAGAGGAAAGATACCGAAGCAGGAAATAACTTGTGTCCGGTTGATTGGACGGCATCAAGATGCAACGATCATTCATACCCTCGAGGGTCCTGATCGGGTTGAACTCAAGGACCCTGGAAAATTGTCTGCCCTACGCCCTTGATCGAGCTGCATACGGCAGCCACGATGAACCGCACCCCTGCTCGGAGAATTCAGAGATGAAAAACAGCAATGCATGCTGGCTCTTACTCGCCTTGTGCACTCCGGTCCTTATTCCGGAGAACGTCAAGGCCCAAGAAACGGCTATCCCGGATCTGGCACCTGAAAAACCTGCGAGCGCAAATCAGGCAGCTGACCGTGATCGTCCAGCGACGACAGCTACTGCAAAAGAGTCATCCAACAAAGAGAAACAGGACCGGGAACTTCGCTTGGCGAAATACCTGACAGGTGCAAAATTCCTGGGCAATTTCACCATCGAAGGAAAATCCGATGCGTTGCCCAAACCGGAGGCGTACACAATCAGCAAATGCGAAAAACTCGCCCAACCCGACATGTACCGGCTTACCGCTCGCATCAAGTACGGTGAAATCGACAGTGAGGTTCCACTGGATCTCAAAATACTGTGGGCAGGCAGAACGCCAGTGATCACCATGGACGCGTTCTGGATTCCAGGCATGGGTACGTTTGGTGCGCGTGTGCTGATCCACGCTGGTCGATACGCCGGAACTTGGCAACATGATGACGTTGGCGGTCACCTGTTCGGCGTCATCAAAAAAGATTAATTGCCACGAGGGCAACCAGCGTTCGGCCTCCCCCCGAAGGCCGAACACTGCCCTCTGCTGACAATGAGTTCACTCCTGACCTGCTCTACCGAATTCCACCGACTCCCAGTGGCAGAGCAGCGGTGGTCAACTCAACTGTGGCGTCGACAGGAATAATCTTTTCGAGAGAAGCGGATACAACTCTCCAAAGTTGAAATCGGTCGCAATTGTACTCTCAGCAAGAATCAGGTCGGTAAAGCTGCTGCCCACAACGTTCGCTGTTGCGCCTGTTCCAACGGTAACCATGCCCTCACGATAGACATTTGGCTGTGTTTCGGTAACGCTGTAGGTTCCCTGCGCCAGAGAGCTGAATACATACTCACCATTGACATCCGTCAACACGATGACAGGAGCAATTGCCCCAAGCAAATCTGTACCGTCAAGCCTGATTTCAACGCCAGCCAACGGCAGTTCCCCCGCGTCTTTTACTCCGTTGTCATTACCATCAATGTAAACGAATCCTGAGATACTTGATGTCTTCGGATCGACAGTCGTTGAAGCCACTGCCGAGTCATTCGCCGGATTCGAATCTCCGATGTCTGACACAACGGAAACGTTATTGGTGATGCTGGATGCCGCACCTGCACCAATACTGACCGTGATTGAGATCGTTCCGTTCGCGCCGCTTGCGAGGGACGCCATATTCACAGTCACAACACCGCCAACTTCCGAAAGAACTTCACCAGCAGGGCCGGTGCCACTGACAAACGTGACTCCGGTTGGTAATGAATCCGACACCACCACATTCGTTGCTGCCGATGGACCCGCGTTGGCAACCACAATGTCGTAAGTCAGTGTCCCACCGATTTGCGAAGCGGCGGCAGAGACACTTTTTGTAACGCTAAGGTCTGCCTCGGCAACCACCGTCACGTCGGTTGAAGCCGAGTTATTGAGGATGTCTGTTTCGCCAGCAGCGGATAAATCCTGAACACTTGCTGTATTCGTCAACAATCCACTGGCGAGAGTATCGACCGTCAGTGTTATCGTTCCAGTGGCGACCGCACCGCTGGCCAAGTTAACGGCTGGGAATGTGATGGTACCACCACCTTCGACCCCTGCCTGGCCATCCAACGTGGCAGAGACCAGAGTCAAACCAGAGGGAAGTACATCCGTCAGAATCACTCCAGGAGCGGTACTGGGCCCGGTATTCGTCACAGTCACGGTATAAACCACCGTATCTCCCGGTACCAAACTCGCATTATCCGCAACCTTGGTAAGCTGCACATCAAAACTCGGTGTCAACGTCGTTGACGCTGTTGCCGTGTCGTTGGCCGGATCCAAGTCGGTCCCGAGTGAGGTAACACTCGCATTGTTAACCACTGTGCCTGTCGCATCTTCCTCAATGTCCGCAGTTAGCGAAAACGTCCTTGACTGTCCATTGGGCAACACGTTGTACTGAACCGTGATCACGCCAGTGGTCGAGTTGAAGTCAGTACTGTCCGCGGTTGGGGCATTGATAGTGACTCCTGTTAGGCCAGCTGGGATCACATCAGTGACCACGACCGTATTGGCATCACTTACGCTATCAATGTCATGGCTAACATTGAATGTGTAGACCAACTGGTCGCTGCCCGGAACGGCAGTAGCCAGATCAACCGTCTTACCGAGGATCAGATCGATCTGATTGTTGGTCACGAAACTTTCGGTGACCGTATTGTTGGCAAGATCCGTATCTGAATCGCTGGTTGTAACGGAAGCGGTATTTGAAATCGTCCCCACTGCCGCACCAGCAATCCCAGCAATAAATTCGAAGGTTGCAGACCCTCCAGCAGCAAGCGTGCCCACGTCAATTGTCAAATCCTGTCCGGCCAATGAGTGGGTCGCACCGGACGTCAGTGGATTGAAACTGACAAAAGTCAAATCAGAAACAAGGGTATCCGAAACGATGACGTCCGCGGCATCACTCGGTCCCGAGTTGGTCACGGTCAGACTGTAGGTAATATTTTGGCTTGAGACAGGCGTTCCAACGGCCGCTTTCGAAATCCCAACGTCAACAAACCGGTTTACCGCCGTCGAAATACTCGACGAGTTATTGGCGGGATTGGAATCCGTATCCGGTGTGGCTGACACAGTGGCGGTGTTACTGAGTGTGCTGACAGGGTTGGCACCGACCGTCACGCTGACGGTGACGACCGAAACATCACCATTATTCATCGCACCGATGTTTGCAGTCAGTACCCCTGTCAGCGAATCAAATGTCACCTGCCCGGATGCTCCATCGACATCACCAGAAACAAATGTCACATCGCCTGGCAGGGTATCAAGAACGCTGACACCTGTTGCCCCGTCTGGACCATTATTCGTGACGGTCATGGTATAGGTCAGCGTTGAACCTGCGTCGACTGGATCTGGAGACCCAACTTTTACGATGGACAAATCACTTGCGACGAGTTCCAGCAACTCGCTCTCACTATTATTTGCATTGTCGACCTCAATCTCAAATGCGCTGACTGTGGCAGTATTCGTGATATCGGCTGTTTGATTCGCATCGATACTGGCAAGCAACTGGATTGTCGCTGTTGTACCGGCAGGAAGCGTTCCGATATCGACCGTGATGGTTGAGCCAACCGCATTGACCGTGAACGCCCCGGATGCATTCTGGTTTCCCGTATAAACCAGACCTGCGGGGAAGATGTCGACCAATTCCACACTGGTACCATCGTTCACGCCGATGTTCTCGACGGTCATGTCAAACACAACGTTCCCGCCTGCAATCACGTTGGAAAGCGGAACGTTCAGCTCTTTCGTAACCGCAAGATCAATCTGAGGAAAGAATCCAAAGTCGACGGTGGTATTGGTGTTGGGGTCGGAGTCATCGTCATTGATGGGTTCATTATTTGACTCTAGCGTGATGGTTTGAGAAATCACGTCGCCACTGGGAAGCGTGGTTCCATCATCAACCTGGTCAACATTGTCATCTGGATCCGAAGGTGGATCATTCCCAGTGCTGTTGGAATACCCGGCAAGGACTCCGCCTCCGGTCAACTGCGAGGCTGGGATAACGACGGCATAGTGTCCTGGATTCAGGCCAGGGAAGTTATAGGCCCCGCCTGTCGTTGTGGTGGTCGTAGCGATCGGTGTATCGGTAGCTGGATCAACCACATCACCTGGTAATGCCATCTGGTAAAGATTGACAGTGACGCTCAGCAAGCCGGCCTCCAGGGCATCCTTGATTCCATTATTCTGCCCACCCACAGAATTATCATCAAAAAGCTGGCCGCCCAGATCCACGGGCAGAAGGTTGGCAAGACTGGCGGAAACGACACCTGACTTTCGGGACTCGACGATGGAGGCAATCACATCACTATCAACAGCAAGTGTGACCGAAGCTTCGATGGCACCAACATCCGTGAAATCAGCACCTGCACCAGAGACGATGTTGAAGGCCGAAAACGGCACAAAGGTCTCGACGGTATTGGTTAAATTCAGCGGGACAGCAATCGTCGTGTCGGAGGAGTTCGCCCCGTCCGTATGAACGGTGATTGTCAACGTTTCGCCAGCGGCGTCAGAACGTGTCAGAACCACGAGTCCCGCAGCAGCGTCTGGCGTCGTACCAGCGGCATCACCGGTCAACGAAACGCTTGCTAAGCCTGTTGGATCAAGGATGATGCTGCCATCGGTTCCATCATACTGCAACAAAGCAACGCCCTCGCCGTTGCCCAAAGAGCCAATTGAGAGTGTGCCCGCAACCGAATCGACCAGTACCGTGGTCTGCCCAACACCGGCAGTGTTCGTGACTTGGATATCACGTTCACCACCGATCACTTCACTGGCCGAGATAAAATCGGTGTTGCTGGGGGTCGCGTTATCGGCAGTCACCGATTGATTTGTCACAGAGTAATCGTCGATCAACTCAGCCTGAGTGCCATCAGCGTCATCCGCCGATATATCGACCGTAATCGAGGCTGGAGTATTCAGCTCGGGGACTGACTGTTGCTGCAGGAAGTATCTATCCTCGGTGAGATTATTGAAACGATAATTTCCCAGCAGGTCAGTGATATCGGTGCCCACCAAGGTATCGGTACCACTGTCGAAAACGAGGTTCGCGTTGGAATCACGAAACAACTGCACTTGGATACCTTGAGCCCCCGGGGTTCCTGGAGCAACCAGATTACCGCCAACATCAACAAGCACGGGTGGCTCACCCACGGAACTACCATCGTTGTTCTCGTCAACGAACGTGATGCCGGCAATGGCTCCCAGATCGCTTGCAAGCAATTCACGGCGCTCCATGCACTCCACACGCAACCGACGGCGTTTTCGGTTATTGAGACTCTTCGCGGAAGATTGATTCAAGCCGCGGAATATCTTGCGCCAAACCATGATCATGATCCGTAAAAACCGGAGTAAAATGCGAAACGACCCTGTTTCAACGGTCGCAAAGACAGAGAGGAGGAATCAGCCAACAGGTGTTTCATCCCCACCAGTCGAGGTGCCAAATCCTGCACACTCGTTGTTTATCGGACAGATTGCCCAGCCAGCTTGACCTCGGCTTGCGTTACAAGCCGCGTCTGCAGAAGATTTCCTACCAGCGGTATTCACCACCAAAGCTCAGACCCTGCACCCAATAGTCCGTTGTATCGAAGGCGAACATGGGACGATTCGGAAGACTTACAGGACCCGCCACAGGTGGAAACAGGTCGGGATTCACATTCATGTCGATCTGGTCACCAGGTCGGACCACGTTTGACCAATAGATCGCCGTGTAGCCCAGAGACAGCTTCAGCTGCTCCGTCATCTGATAGCCGATCTTCAAATCGAGCTCGGGAACCACTGCGAATTCGTCCTGACTATAACTACCAATGTTGGTGCTCTGAGCCAACAAGCCCCCCGTGTAGGTTGTGGGCGTGCCTGCTCCTCCACTGTTGTCTGTGATCGTTGATGCACCGGCGATTTTCACCTGCTGGTGCGTGATCCCAATCGCCAATTTGATCCCAGTATCAAGGCTCCAAAAACCGCGAGTGCGTCGCGTCGTGTAGCCAATGTCGAAACCATTGAATTGATTGGAGGTTCGGAAACTGTCCCTGATGACACTGAAGATACCGGGAGCAGGAGCACCACTGAGAGTCGTCTCATCCTCGGTGATGGATACGCCTTCTTTGAGCTGGAGATAGCGATAACCAAACAGCATCTCCGTTCGGCTGCAGAAATGCTCAGGGCAACCGCATAAGAACCAGTTGCTACATCCCTCATGTGCACGTCTCAGCCGACGGAACATGATCCCACCACCAATCAGCTCTGAATCGGTTTGCACGTCAACTCGACCCATGATCTGGTTCGAATAGGCAACCAGCGACGAAAATTCGCTACCAGCGTTAACGTTGAAGAAAGGCCGAGCAAGGACCGTGCTGCCGTCGCTGCTGGCAGAAAACGAGTCGGAAGTACTCGACAGACTGAAATACTCAGCTCCCACACCCCAGGTGTGGCAACTATCCAACCACAACCCAAACTGCAGACGAACTCCATCAAGTGCGTCATCGTGGTAAGCCTCACCACCGGCAAGAATACGTGTCGCTGGAGCACCCAGAACTCCGGCCTCGCTTTGTGCCACTGCACCAGCACTTGTCGTGACCAAAGGGGGCAGTTGCATACCATCCTGCCACCAACCAAGAAACTCGAAAGAAAACCAGCCGTCTTGAGGCATGCATAAGGTCAAGCATGGACGCCAAGCATTGTCGCCACAGTATTCTCCGCAGCAACTGGCACCACAATCTCCGTCGCAACCAATCGTGTCGCAACCCACGCATCCGGGCGAGTCACAACCACAGTCACCAGACAATTGCTCTCCAATGATCTCGCCCTCGTAAATCTCGCCCTCGTAGACCGGAGCAAGGGAGATCTGACCGTCAAGCGGCTCAGTGTCGGAAGGTTTTACGATCGAGATCGCGGATTCAGGAGGCGGACTCGGAATCCCCTCGGCTTGCACCCGACGAATCGTAGAGAGCGTCCCCTGACGCTCGCCTTCGGGAACCGCAACCCGCGAGTTCCGAACTCTGGAGCGTGTAGGCTTCCAGTTCGCTCGAGCGGTTTGCTCGCTTCTGCGAACACTACGGCTCCGATCAGATTCCTGAGCTTGGAGACCGTTGACCAGCAAAGCGGCAACAATGAAAGTTGTGTTGATAGACAGACGGAGGATTGACACTGGCTTCACCAATGGAAAGCTAGGATGGCGTGTTGTGAAACATCACCGAAACAGGTTTCCCCCCCTGTTAATGACCCGATCACTGAAAACCCCATGGTCGCAGCTACCGGCTCAAAAGACTTATCGACGACCCAACGAGGTAACATCGCCTAAATATTAGAAAATTCCGAAAATTCAACAAACTGAACGTAATCGTTAAAAATTACCAGCCGGAGTACCCGCCTGTGGTAACGACCATGGCGTGCCTACCGTAAAAAACGTGACCCACAACAAGCGGCGGGCGACGAAAGTTTTGCAAGCATTTAGCTCGTTTCAGTTTCGCTCCAGATCGTTGTACCGCCACCGACGGCAACCCATCGACAGAACCCACCGACAGCAACCCACCGACAGCAACCCACCGACAGCAACCCACCGACAGCAACCCACCGACGGCAACCCATCGACAGAACCCATCGACGGCAACGGGACGCCCAAGGCATCGACTTGATCGATCAACGCAGCGTTGTCCCTCTTGCTGCCTGCTTGACGAGAAAGATGCAATGCAGCGCGTCTCAGAGTTGACCTGCGACAAGCATTCTCGCTCCTCAGCAGGCTGGCGATGAAACCCAGCCCACGAAGCCGACACCCACAAGATTGCAGGGCACCCACACCGCCGCAGTCCTCGGGCACACATGCTCATTCTGGCAAGCGAGCCAACAGCCAGCCGAACTCGGCACTTTGATACTCAAGCCTTGCCCTGAGTGTTTCGCAAGGAACGCCATGCGTCAGGCGTGCGTACCGTGTGCCCCGTGCATCTATGCGTTTGACGAAGATCAGCACCGCCCCAAACCGCACAGCAGGTCCAATATCAAAGCAAAAACAGAATGCATCGGGTATGATATGCGGAGGCGAAATTTGTCATCCCAAGAGAATACGAAACATGATTTATCGACAATTTGTAACGGGACTCGTTCTAGCTTCCGTTGCAACGTGGAGCAGCAGCACACCAGCCGCGGAGTTCCCGATGGAAAAACCGCGTGCAGACTGGGTTTGGGATGCCCGAGGCAGTTCCAGCAACAAGCCCATTTACCTTCAAAAGAAATTCAATCTCACCGCAAAGGTTTCCACAGCTGCTCTCTTCACGGTCTGTGACAACACCATGACCCTGTGGATCAATGGCAAGCGTGTTGGGCAGAGCCGTGAATGGTCGACACCTATCCAGCAGAATGTCGCCAAATTTCTGACCCCGGGCGAGAACACTCTGTCGGTGGAAGCTGCCAACCAGGGTGGTCCGGCGGGCTTTACCCTGAAGCTTGTCGTCAAGCAGGAGAATGCAGACGACCTGACAATCTTGTCAGACAAAACATGGAACATGACCCACACTCCGCCCACCGGTACATGGACAGGTAAAGACTACGACGCTTCGAAATGGGCTGGGAAATTGAATAAAGTTGGCAGCATGGGTGACTCCCCCTGGGGTGTTCCAGGCAAACAGGGTAGCTCTCAACCTGTCGTGAACTCCACACCTCAAACGGTTAAGGATTTTGCCGTCGAATTGGTCTATGAAGTGCCCAAGGATACGCAAGGATCCTGGGTTTCGTTAACAACGGGCCCCAACGGAAAACTGATTGCCTGTGACCAGGGTGGCAAAGGCGCGTTTTGGATTCAAGTGAACGAATCAGCTGATGGTCCGAGTGCCACCGTTTCTCCGTTGGCGGTAAATCGACCGGGAACGGGCAGTCAACTCAGCGGCGCCCAAGGCCTACTTTGGGCCTATGGTGCTTTATGGTTTCACCAGAACGGTGGATACCTTTACCGGGTCACGGATTCCAACGGAGATGGCGTGTTGGATCAGGCGGAGCAGGTTCCGAGCCAACGTGGTGGTGGCGAACACGGGAACCATGCCGTCATCAAAACAGAGGACAACCAAGGCATTTACATGGCCGGTGGCAACCATGCTCCTCTGGCCGAATTGTCACGTCGACGCGTGCGATCCTGGGAAGAGGATCTGCTGCTGACGCGCATGTGGGATGCCAACGGACATGCAAGGGGAAAACTCGCGCCGGGTGGATGGGTGACAAGACTGAATCCCGAAACCCTTGAACAGGAATTGGTTTGCATTGGTTTCCGCAACCAGTATGACATTTCGCTCAATCGCTTTGGTGACATGTTCACCTATGATGCGGACATGGAGTGGGACATGGGATCGCCTTGGTATCGGCCGACGCGCATCTGTCAGGTCGTCAGTGGCGGTGACTACGGATGGCGAAGTGGAACCGGCAAATGGCCAACCTATTTCGAAGACAGCTTGCCACCGGTAGTTGAGATTGGCCCGGGTTCGCCCACCGGTGTCGTGTCGGGAGTCGGCGCAGCGTTTCCCGCCAAGTATCAGGACGCCCTGTTCGCATTGGATTGGACATTTGGAACCATCTATGCAATTCACATGACACCAACAGGGGCAGGCTACACGGGCACAAGTGAGCCATTTGTGACAGGATCGCCATTGCCCGTCACCGATGCGGTGATTGGTGATGATGGTTTGCTGTACTTTACGGTCGGTGGACGCGGCACCGCTTCGGCGCTTTACCGGGTCCGTTACACGGGCAAACAATCAACATCTGCTGCTGACTCTACTTTGCCACCTGAAGTTGCCAAAGCCCGCGAGAATCGACGCCGTCTTGAAACCTACCATGGCGCTACCTTGAACGAAAATGAATCCAAAGCAGCTCTCAATGATGCTTGGCCTTTCCTGTCAAGCGAAGACCGGTTCCTTCGTTCAGCGGCACGAGTTGCAGTGGAATCACAACCAGTAAAATACTGGGCTGATCGCGTACTCAAAGAGCAAAACCCGCAAGCATTCATCACTGGTGCGATCGCGCTTGCTCGCGTGGGGGCAGAGTCTGAGATCAGTCTCTCACTGCAAGTGTTACTGATGGACGCTCTGGTCCAAGCCAAGGTTGAAAACGATTTTCAATTACTGGGGCTGTTACGTGCGGTGTCACTGGCGAGCATGCGTCTGGGAGCTCCTGATCGTGACCAGCGTGCCGCTTTGCTGAAACGCTTCGATCCGATGCTGCCACATTCCAATGCAGATGTGAACACTGAACTCGTGCGTTTGCTCGTGTATCTGCGTTCCCCCACGGTCGCAGCGAAAACCGTCAAGTTGATTGTCAATCGTGATCCACCGGTCATTCCTGACTGGACAGAACTGGCGGGCCGCAATGCGGGTTCCGGCGGCACAGTCAAACGCATTCTGGCAAACCACCCACCCAGCAGGGAAATCGGATACGCCCTGGCGTTACGCAATCTGCGAACCGGTTGGACCATCGAAGACCGCCGTGCCTTCTTTAATTTTCTCAACGAAGCCGCCAAATCATCCGGTGGCTCCAGCTTTCCTGGATTCATGCGAAACATCCGCGATGAGGCGTTAGCAAACTGCCTTGATGCAGAGCGAGTCGCGTTGCAGGATTTGACCGGTGAAAATTATGATCCGGTTCCCGATTTTGAAATCAAGCAGATTATTGGACCGGGCCGCGAATGGACGTTGGCAGAGGCGAGATCCCAGGCAACACGTTTCAAAGAGGCCAACTTCGAAAATGGACGTAGCGTTTACTTCGCTGCCAATTGTGGAAAATGTCACCGGCACAACGGGCTGGGTGGAAACATTGGTCCTGATCTGACCAGCATTCCAAACAAATTCGACCTCACTTACGTGATCGATCATGTCATTGACCCAAGCAAAGTCATCTCCGATCAGTATCAGGCTTCCACTGTTCTGACAGCAGACGGGCGAACGGTCAGCGGGCTCGTTTCAGAGGCGGACGAAGCACTGGTCATTTACCCATCGGATCCGAAGGCAACCCCAATCACGCTCGCGATCGAAGACGTCGAAGCGGTTCGCCCGTCAGACGTCTCACAAATGCCCAAGGGATTGATTGATGGTCTCAATGCGGAAGAATTACGTGACCTGCTCGCTTACTTGATGAGCGGTGGAAATGGCGGGAACAAAAAAATCTATGGAAACTAAAGGCCACCACTGGACTCGTTCATCAGTGCCTGAAATTCCTGTGCTGATATTTCTGATTTTGTTTGGAATCAGAGGCTTGGAAATTGCACAGGCTGACGATGGAGCAGCGGTGATCAACGAAGCGAATGTTCGCGGTCACGTGCGTTTTCTGGCGGATGATCTGCTGGAAGGACGTGGTCCTGGATCGCGTGGTGATGAACTAACGCAGCTTTATATCGCTTCCCAGTTCGAAACACTTGGGCTGCAACCTGCAGCTGGGGAAGGCAAGTGGCTGCAGCCCTTTCCACTTGTGGGTGTCCGGACGATCGCACCACCCAATGTTGTTTTCAAACAGAATGACAATGCCGTTTCACTGAAGTCTGTCGAAGATTTCATGTCGACGATTGGCAAACCTGCTGAAACAGCTCAACTACAGGATGCCGAACTGGTGTTTGTCGGGTATGGCATCGAAGCGCCCGAATACAGCTGGGACGACTACAAGGATGTCGATCTGACTGGCAAAGTCCTCCTGATGATGAATAACGATCCTGCATCTGACCCGGATCTGTTTGAGGGTCGACGTCGGTTGTATTACGGACGCTGGGACTACAAGTACGAGATTGCGGCTCGAAAAGGTGCGGCAGGCGCAATCATCATTCACACGACACCCTCAGCGGGATATCCCTGGCAAGTCATTCAGACTTCATGGAGCGGTGAGGAGTTCGAATTATTGGGTAACGAGGGTAAGCGTTTGGAACTCAAAGGCTGGGGCAGTGAGCAAGGACTACGCGACGTTGTCGCAATGGGCGGATTCAATCTGGACAAACTGCGGGCGCAAGCGGAATCAAAAGAGTTTCGCCCGATCCCCCTGGGAATCAGCCTGTCAATCCAACTCGAGGGCGTGGTCCGAGAGCAAAATACCGCCAATGTTCTGGGACTGCTGCCGGGAAGCGATCCGGACCTGAGAGACGAAGTCGTTATCTACATGGCTCATCATGACCATCTGGGCATGGGCGTTGAGCGGGATTTACGCGGTGACAATATCTACAATGGTGCGGTCGATAATGCGACCGGAGTAGCTGCTTTGCTGACGATGGCAAAAGCATACAGCCAAATGGATCCACCGCCCAAACGGTCTATCCTGTTTGCTGCAGTGGGTGCGGAAGAGCAAGGCCTACTGGGATCGGAGTTCTTTGCAGAAAACCCAACCCTCAAACCAGGCAAGATGGCTGCTGTCATCAACATGGATGGTACCAACATCATCGGTCGCACGCATGACGTGAACGTCATTGGTTATGGCAAATCAAATCTGGATGCGATCGTCGAAGCAGTTGCCAAAAGTCAGAAGCGAATCGTGACCCCAGATCACTTTCCTGACCGAGGCTACTACTACCGATCAGACCAATTCAGCCTTGCCAAAATTGGAGTCCCCGGCGTTTACCTTCATTCGGGCATTGAAGTGGTCGGTAAACCCGCGGGATGGGGCAAGCAGCAACTGGACGAATGGGTTGAAAAAATCTACCACCAGCCCAGCGACGAATACAGCCAGGACTGGAACCTCTCAGGCGCAATTCAGGACACACGTCTACTGTACGAAGTCGGCCGAAGAATTGCCAATCAGGCGGACTTACCAGCATGGACTCAGGGAGATGAGTTCGAAGCTGCTCGCAAACGAGCCATTGATTCGGCAACAGACGCAAACTGACTCCCCATCACCGACTTGGGTTCCCACTGGGCTTGTAATCACAGCAACCCATGCCGAGAACTGCCACTGAGCTGGCCAAACAGTTTCAGTTGCTAACCACAGTAGCCTGATCCACGGGTTCACCGCGTTCCCACTGAGTGAAGTCATCAGAATCCCGGTGGACACGATGTTAAATCGTGTCTCGCTCAATCGGCTCACGCCCAGCCTCGACAATCAGTTCCCCGATATTGTCAACCGAAAGATACTCTGGAGTCGCTGCCCCGGCATCGTGGTCGATCACTTCGTGGCGAACCGTCGCATGATTATCATCAGCCCATCCGCAAGTGCCGTTCGTGTGGCCTCAATCCCAGGCATGATCCAATACGCCTTGATGCGCTGCAGCTTGGCCAATATCAATCGCCTGATCGCCATCGTCCGCAATTCCATGAGAGCCGAATTTTTTTTGAGATCCGACAGCTTCGTGTTCTCGGGATGGAGAGCAACTGGGATGAATACATGAAATCCACCCATCTGGTCCTGCAGTTCTCGCAGTCGCAGTAAATGATCAACTCGGTGGAAAGCGTTTTCCACGTGCCCATGAAGCATGGTGCAGTTGGTACGCAGGCCTATCTCGTGTGCCGTTCGGTGAATATCGAGCCAGGCATGCATATCGGCTTTGTGTTCATACAACTGATCAAGAACCTCAGGGTAAAAAGTCTCTGCCCCAACGCCTGGCATCCTTCCAAAACCTGCATCACGCAGATCCTCCTGCACCCAATGAATCGACATTCTGGTTTGGAATCCAAATCGGTTGATTTCGATTGCCGTTCAGCCCTTGAGATGAATCCGAGGGTCATGTTCATTCAGTCATTCAATGATGTGCCGGTACCACTCGCACGGCCCCTGATGGTGCAAGCCTCCTACGATGTGCATCACCGCGGCACCATTTCGGGGCAATAACTCGCCACCATTTCGGGGAAATAACGCCCGAATGCCATCGCTGTCTCCAACGCGGCGGAGAGGAAAGTGAAAATCGCATGGCTGAAACGAATCAGCCCCACCAATCATTGAAACGCCTGCGTGTTACATCCGATACATGCATATGCGATGCCCACCCACGCTGTCTCAACTGCTAATTTGCTGCCTTTATCGCTTTGAATGCCGTGAACAAACCATCGGCAGCAGCCCATCTTCACAAACTTCCAGCAATACTCAGTCTGGCCACACCCTCTGAATTAATGAACTGGTTGTCAACTTCCATCGATTTGTGACTGTAGACCGAAGATGACTTCTTCTGATTATCCAATGCCAACGTGTAAGTCGTCCAATGTTTCGCCTGCTTTCTGCCCGAACCGCTCACGCCAACCGTTTTTTCCTGGAAAATACTGACCAGCTTTGCAGTCAGCTTTTTGAAGGTTTCACGATGTTTTGCCAATCGACCCGTTGCTGCATGCAAAACAGTCACCCATGTGCCGGGCTGAAGATAAGCACCATATCTTTACCTCGCCTTTTTGCTCCGAAAGACGAAA
>PKCN01000219.1 GCA_002862205.1 Planctomycetaceae bacterium
ACCGGACGCAAACACATTACCACGCCAGAGAACCACTGCTCTGACCAAAGGAATCCGATTCGCAGCCGGCGTGATTGAGAAGCGTCACAAACAGATTGCTGAGTGGGGTTCCCTGTTCGCAGCAGACATATCGGCCGTGTTTGAAGCCGCCGCCCGCGAGGAAAATCGGCAGGTTGTTGGCATGATGGGCATTGGCATTGCCAAGATTGCTTCCGAACAGAATTGAGGTTTGATCGAGCAACGAGGTTCCTGACTCAGATTTTGACTTCATTTGTGACATCAGACTGGCGAAGCAGGAAAGGATTTCGGATTCAATTTTCTGGAGTTGCCCAATTTTCGAAGCGTTCTGCCCATGATGGGAAAGGTTGTGATGGTTGCCAGTCACCCCCTTCACTTTGGGGACCACAAAATGATCCTGAATCAGAACACTGATCACTCGGGAAGAATCTGACTGGACAATGAGTGGTATCAGGTCCATGAGTAACTGTGTACGTCCAATCAAATCAGCATTGTCCAGAATGTCTTCGGGTTTGGAAGCATCAACCTCTGGCTTTGGTTTGTCCATCCAGCCCCGTTTCAATTCGATATTCACTTCAGCGGCACGAATGGAATTGAAGTAGTCGTTTAGCAGGTGATTGTCTTCGGAGCTTGTTTTGGATCTGAGTGATTTGACTTCTCCGAGCAACCCATCAAGCACACTTTTTCCGTCCGCCAGCCTTCGCTTTTGCGCGTTCACTTGCTCCGGTTTTCCCGCAAGAAAAATTTCAGCGAACAGGTTTGCAGGGCTCGTTTCGGCTGGGATCATGACACCACTGTTAGTGAATGACTGGCTCTGCGCTTTCATGGTCCCCAAGGTGATGGACCGGAAACGTGTTTTGTTGCCAATCTGTGCCGCCGCAACCTGATCAAGTGAGACCGTATTTCGAAAGCCACCCATCCCTGGTTTTCTCGCAGCGGTTAGCCACGTCATTTCACTGTCATGGGGCTGTCGCCCCGTCTGGTCTTCATGTTCAAGCCCAGAAAAAAGTGTAAAGTCTTTCCGGTGCTCGTTGAGCAGTTTCAGGTAGGGAGTGGTTTCATAGCTCTCTCCCATGCTCTTGGGCCACAACAAGGGTGGGTGCAGACCCAAGGCGGTGCACATCAAAACCATTCGTTTGGGTGGCGGTGTGCTTGGGCCGCCAAGTGCCGGGGACATCGATTCGAGCATTGGCAATGCCAACGCTACACCCGATGATCTCAACAGAGTTCTGCGATTCAATTGCGGCATGAGTGAGTATCCAGCCTTATGTCTACAAATGACGGAACAGGTGACTTTGGACAACAGCGTGGATCATGTCCTTGAAACCGAAGTTTGTCCTGATTGATTGTTCAAGCATTGAATCAATTTCATCATGATCGACAAACTCGATTTCACCGCCCGTGGAATAAACAACCAATAGCGATATCAGATTGCGGGCAATCTGCTGATCTTGATTCAGTAGATATTTTTTGAAATCGGAAATTCCATTGAATGCTTGGCCGTCTGCTGTGACGCCGCTTGGATCAACCGCTGGGCCCGCGTGGTAAGTCTGTTGTGTCAGCAGTCCCATGAGTCCACCACCTGTTGCGCGATAATGGCTTCGGTATCCACCAATGGGATCAAACGACTCGAGGGCAAAACCTGGAGGATCAATTTTCTGGTGGCACTGATTGCAGGACTCGATCTCACGATGAGCCTGCAGTATTTCACGGATGGTTGTTTGGCCTCGTGTGTCGGGTTCAATCGATCCGACGGCCGGAGGAGGCGGGGGAGGTGGCGTGCCCAGCAGGGTAGTGAGTACAAAATTACCTCGCATGACGGGCGAGGTGGTTGTTCCGTTGGCGGTGGTTTTCAGAATTGCAGCCTGTGTCAGGATTCCTCCCCGCTTGCTGCCTGCTGGCAATTTGACCCGTCGGAACTCCTGGCCATCGACATCCGGCAGGTCGTAGTGCTGGGCGAGTCGCCGATTCACGAAAGTGAAGTCCGAATCGACCAGATTCAGGATGCTGAGATTATTCTGGATCAGATGTGTCACGAAGCATTCTGTTTCCTGTGGAATTGCGCTTCCCAGCAATTCATCAAACTCGGGGTACAGGCCTTCGTCGGGGCTGGTCGCGTTGACGTGGTAAAGTCGCAACCATTGTCCAACAAAATCTTTGATGAAACGCTGGGATTTTGGATCAGCAAGCATTCGGTCGACCTGATTTTTCAAAACGTCTGGCTCACTCAGTTGACCAAGGTTTGCTAATCGAGTCAGAGTCGCATCCGGCAAGCTCTTCCAGAGAAAATAGGAGAGGCGGGTTGCCAGAGCATGATCATCCAGTTCGCCCGACTGGTCTGAAAATAAAAGGAATTGAGGGGCAGCGAGAATCGACTTCAGAGCAAGACGGAGACGATCAAGCGGCGGACGATTCCGTTGGGAATCATGGTTGACCAGATTCAGATACGTTTGTATTTCCGATTCAATCACTGGTCTGCGAAAGGCCGTCTTGCAGAAACTACGGATTCGTTCAGATATCCATGCCTCCGTGATTGAGATTTGAAAAGGGCCTGTGTCTGGACCTTGGATATCGCATCCAGCGAACAGTTCTTGCGTGCTTTTTGGGGGCCATGAATCGGTTAGCGGACCCACCAGATTTTGCTTGATGACTTCAATGCCCGGTCCGTTGTATTGCCTGACGCCCACCGCAGCGATTTTTGGAAACGGTTCGCTCTTCATCGCGAAGGTCGTATAGAACGTGTCACCGGGTTTCAGAAATGTCTCCAGGGAAACTTCTTCCTGCTGCCCGGGGATCAGGTCTTTTGTTATCAATAGTTGTGCAGCTCCACTTGTTTCCTTGCGAATGATTTTGAGTGTGATCGGTTCTGTGGACTGATAGGATTTGGCAGTTGTGGAAATGCGATACTGCCCCGCTGCTGGGAGAATGGCACCGCCGGCGTGGGAGGTCAGCAGGTAGTCCACATCGCGAAATAAGGCCACGCCGTGCTCGGTTCTGCGGCTGACGCTTCCGCCCAGTTCCAGTGGCTTGTCGTGGAATTCATTCAGGAATTTGCTGCCAGCAAAATCCAACTCAATGGCGATTTTTTGATTCCGGCCCACTTGAATGGCTGCAGCAAGCGCTTTGTCGGATGCCTCAAGATAGCTTTCCATGTGAACTGCAGACATGCGCTGATCAATGCCTACCGTGTCGAATGTGCCCGATGATGATTCCTCGGGGATGGCTGTCGTCACATTTCGGTCGATGTGAAGCAGATCTCTCAGAGTGTAACCCAGTTCCAGTTTGGTTAATCGTCGGGAGGGGACCCGCCCTGTTTGTTCTTGCTTTGCGCGGCTTGCCATTCTCAAATGATCTGCGAGGCCCTGCAATGCCACATGTCGCGTTTGCGGATCAGGTCGTGACTCTGGCTCGGGAGGCATCTCGCCGCTGCGAACTCGATCGTAGACCGCAAGCCAATTTTGGTAGGTTTGCTGATCGGACAGGTCGTATCCCAATTGTTCGAAATTGAGATCGGTATCCGTCGTAGCATCATGGCACGGGAGGCACGAATTTTGAACTAGCGGAGCAACTGTTTGGGGCAAAGTCTGGCCAGAATGATCTTGCGCAGAATTAACATTGACTTGTGCACTGGCTACTTCCGCAAATACGGCAAGCAACGCCAATCTTGCTACAGCTAACATTGCTGCAGATAATGAGGATGGTCCCATCACGTGTCTCGATTGGCCGCTTACTTGTCGGGTGGGGTAGGTCGGAGTGGCTCTGTGCATGGACTCGTGTAAGGACTCGTGCATGGACTCGTGCATGGACTCGTGCATGGACTCGTGCAGCGTGGGATTTGGTCAGTTCTCTCGTCCTGGTCAGGCTGAAGTAGAAGTCATTGGGATCCCAAGGCATTTTTCAGATGTACACAGGAACACCCCTGAGCTTTTACTTCCCTGATTTTAGCATTAAAAAACAACCTTTCACGGTGTAACGGTTAGTAACTTGGGTGTTCGGAGCGCGGCCAAGACAGTCTTTGTCATCGTTGCGTCGGTATCAAATCAGCGGAAGACGACCGCTGGCTCAAAAAAATACATAAAAATCGCTAATAAGTTCTCTTCTCACGGGTCTTCTCATTGTGCGAGGAGATCTTCTTTTCAAGCGAAGCTCTACCGACAGAACCAACCGGATTAATCTTGCATCGGACTCCCCGAGTCATAACGTCCAACGACAAGTGCCCTGATAAAGGGACACTGCAGATGCTGTTTGAATCAGAGGAAGCCCCTTTGCTGCGGTATGCATTTTCGTTGGTAAGGAGAAGAGCGGTAGCAGAGGAGATTGTCCAGGAAGTATTTCTGCAGTTGCATGTCAAATGGAACGATGTGGAATCCCCGCGTTCGTGGCTTTATCGCAGTGTTCGTAACAAGGTGTTTAACTACATGCGTGACAATCGACGCGAGACAGTAGAAGAGATGACAGCACCCGTGACGGAGGGACTGAGCAGCAAATCTGATACCCCGGATGGTGTCTTGTCAAAACTGGAAGCGATACAGGTTCTTCATGAAACGATCGACTCACTTCATGAATCAGACCGTGAATTGGTTCAGTTGAAATTTTTTGACGGATTGAAGTATCGCGAGATCAGTGAGAGGACCGGTTTAAGTGTTGGCAATGTGGGTTACCGACTGCATCACATACTCAAAGAGCTGGCTGGAAAATTGCATCCACTCGGAATGGACGTGAATCCATGAACGACGAATCAAGCCGCTCAGAAATTACTGCTGAGCTCGAAGCCCGGGTTGTTGCACTGTTGCTCGGTGAAGCTTCCGATTTTGAACGGGATGAACTCGAGCGTCTGATTGAGGAAAGAACGGACGTTCGTAACTTCAGGGATCAGATGCAGGGTGTGTACGGATTGCTTGAGCATGCCGCTGGCGATGCTCCTCTGGATTTGGCCATGGATTCCATGCGTGAAGAAAGTCTTGTGGAGGAATTTGAAGCAGAATGGAAGTTAAGTGAGGAGAAGAGGTCAGCGGTGCTTGCATTGTTCGCTGATCCAGAGCCGAACGTGACGGTGTCGGCAACTGATGCTGGTAGTAAGAACTCGGTGGAAACTCAGGCAGGCGTTGCTGGTAGTTCTTCTGGTCCAGCGAGTGTCATGTCACAGATGCGGAATCATTTGAGCCAAGCTGTTTTTTCCCATGTGTACCCTGCACGTTTATCGACGGTTCTTCGTGGGGATTCAGCCGGGACGGTACAGACCTTGCCCAGACGCCTGGTGTGGACTTATCGGGTGTTGGCAACTGCTGCATGCTGCCTCGTGATGGTTGGCTTTTTGTCGCCATTCACTGGTCTGTTTCGAATTTCTTCCAACGATGTTGCTGTTGCCGACAGGTCGGTCGGGTCGCATGTATCGCCAAGCATGAAAGTGCAGCCTTCGTCTGCTTTGGTAGAGTCGAGTAGCAGCAAGCGGCGAGGCAGGGAGATGTTCAACAGTGCGGTGGAAAATAGGGAGATGTTGGAAATTGACACCCCTGATTTGTACGAGGACGACATGGGAATGATGGGTGGTGGTGGTTTCGGCGGCGGGATAGGCGGCGAAATGATAGGCGGCGAAAAGGGCATGGAAATGATGAGTGGTGGTGGTTTCGGCGGCGGGATAGACGGCGAAATGATGGGCGGCGAAAAGGGCATGGGAATGATGAGTGGTGGTGGTTTCGGCGGCGGCATAGGCGGCGAAATGATGGGCGGCAGCAGCATGGATAGGATGGCAGACAGTCTTGAGGATAGCTATGACGACAGTGATGATTTCGCTGGTGAACTGAGGAGTGATGGATTGGGTGACAAGCTGCAGCAGAAGGGGCAGCAACGGAACGAGCAGCGAGCTGTAGAAGGAATGGGGGATTCGGAAGCAGATGAGAGAGCCGCTGCTCTTGATTCGTTAGTTGGGGTGCCCGAGCAACAGAGAGCGATAATGAAGGAAGGGCTGGTGGCTGACGAAGAACGCAGTTCGGGGCTATTCAGAGGACTTCCGAGTCAGCCACCAGCTCCTGTCAACGGTCCTGGTCCGGGGACATTGGGCTTTTTTGAAGCTGAGAGTGAAGTAGAAATCCAGCAGAAGTTCAGCAAGAGTGTTTCCGAGTTGGAATCGAAGGCTGCATGGTTCAAACAGCATGAAGCCACAAGTGAGACTGCAGATGGCGAGATTGCACTCTACCGAAGTTCCAAACTCAATGAGAGCAAAACGAGAGACGCATTGAACGACAGGTTTGCCACGGACGGGAAACTGATGCTTGGAAAAAAATCTGCCCGCCAAATATTCGTGCCCGTTGGGTTTCCGGAGATTGATGCCAGTGCAAATGGCTTTTCGACATTCTCATTGCACGTCAGCGATGTCTCCTTCAAGTTGGCACAAGCTGCATTGAACAAAGGGCAATGGCCAGATGCCAGCCGCATTCGCAGTGAAGAATTTCTGAATGCATTCGACTACGGTGATCCGATGCCAACTCAGAACGAGCGAGTCTCCTGTCGAATCGAACAGTCGATTCATCCATTCCTTCAGCAACGCAATTTGTTGCGTGTATCGATGCGAACTGCAGCGGCAGGCAGATCCACCAGCACGCCGCTGAGACTTACGTTTTTGCTTGATAATTCCGGCTCGATGGAGCGTATTGATCGACAGCAAACCGTCAAAAAGGCGTTTGCCGTTTTGGCTCAACAGCTCAAGCCGATCGACGAGGTCACGCTCATCAGTTTTGCCAGGCAACCGCGATTGCTGGCAGATCGAATCAGTGGAGCGGCGGCAGCATCTTTGCTGCAGACAATCGAGAATCTTCCCAGTGAAGGTGGGACCAATCTTGAGGCTGCGCTTGGATTGGCCTTCGAGAAGGCACAGGAACAGTATCAGGAGAACGCCCAGAATCGGATCATTCTGTTGACCGATGGTGCCGTCAATCTCGGTGATGCCAGCCCAGAACGCCTTGCGAAGATGATTGTGACGATGAGAAACGATGGAATCGCTTTTGACGCTGCGGGGATCAGTGCTGATGGCCTGAACGATGAAGTTCTTGAAGCCCTGACTAGAAAAGGGGATGGACGTTATTACTTGCTGGATTCGCTGGAGTCTGTTGAGGATGGTTTCGCAAAACAGATTGCGGGAGCGCTTCGACCAGCTGCCAAAAATGTCAAAATTCAGGTCCAGTTCCATCCGGAGCGTGTTGGTAAGTACAAACTGCTTGGTTTCGAAAAGCACCGGTTGAAGAAAGAAGATTTTAGAAACGACAAAGTGGATGCGGCGGAAATGGCGGCTGCAGAAGCTGGGGTCGCGTTGTATCAAGTACAAACCAAACCCGATGGTCATGGAGATGTCGGTACCGTTTCGGTGCGTTTCCGCGACCTTGAAACAGGTCAGATGGTCGAGGAAATTTGGCCGATTCCCTATGAAACGAGTACACCTCGTTCTGATCTCGCCTCATCTTCGATGAAGATTGCAACTGCGGCCTCGTTGTTTGCAACCAAGTTGAAAGGGGGGGCGATGGCCGACACGGTGGATCTGAAGGAACTTGCAAGTTTGCTTGCAAGTCTTCCGCCGCAGATCCGGAACAATCAGCGGATCAGGAAACTTGAAGTGATGATCCAGCAGGCGCGGCAAATCAACGGGAAGTGACACGCGGTGACGCATCTTACCTGTTACATCCATGTTACAGGGGGTGAGGCGTTGGGTGCGTAGAATCAAGATCGAGTGTTGGCCATTCATGCAATTGCATGCTGATGGGACACGGTACGTTGGGTCCCACGATCCAACAGGAAAATTTGAACACAACACGGTGATTATCAACCTTGGAAAGCCAGAGTGATGCAATGAGAAATCAATTATTTCCAAAACCTGTAGATGTGGGATCTGCCACTGCGGCGATCATGCGACCCGTTCGACTTGGCTTGATCGGCATCGTCGCCTGCCTTGCCGCAGGCGTGGGCATGCCAGCGTATGCGCAGACTGAAGGTGAGACGGATGCGGCAATTTCTGCGGATGCTGAAACCGTTCGAACCATTGTGTTGGAATCACGCACACCTCCTCCGCCACCTCCTGTTTTCTTCAGTGCGCAAGTGGTTGCAAACGCCAGTATTGGTACAGAACGTATCGATCAAATTGTGACGTTGACGATCAAAGTGGTGCAGGGAAAACCCAATGTTTTGAGTTTCGGTCTCACTGGAAATGGACAAGTACTAGAGGTTACAGGAGACGGAATTACATCATGGTCGGTGCGGCAAAGTGGCAAGGACAGATTTCTGGAGCTTCTACTCAAAGACGGTGTGACTGATCCCAAGCCGGTTATCAAAATCCGCTCACCGAAATACAGTTTGCCCACCTCGGTCAATCTGACTCACCTTGGCCCGGGAGCCAGCGTTGGTTTTGATTCAAAAGTGAGTTTCAAGTATGAGCCTGGTGTGACGGGCACGACAACAAATGTAAATGGATTTGTACCACTTTCAGGTCGCAGTGCAGAAAGCAGTTTTCAAACATCCACCGGAGGACAAATCAAACTATCATTAATGCGAGATAGCGCGTCGCCCGACCCGGTCGAGTTGATTGACACGAGCTTGAGTGGAACTGTTGATCGCGATGGTCAGTCTGTCCTCTTCCAACTGGGGACCACAGCGAGAGTCACCGATCCATCTGTTGAATTGACGCTGTTGAGTGGGAATGCTGCTCTGGTCCAAATGCCAGAGGATGAAAACTATCAGGTGCGTTTAGCCACGGCAGGAAAGCGGACTGTTTACAAGGTTCGCTTTTCCAAGCCCGGAACGTTTCCTGTCAAATTGCATTTTATCGCGAAAATCGACAAAGATGCTGATAGTCAAAGGATGATCGATTTTACGATCGCTGCCGGTGCGGTGGTGCCGTTACGTCTTGAGGGACTCAATGCGGAAATGACCTTCCACCGTGATCAGCAATCCGTAGTGCCGTTGTGGCAGGAAAATGCCTGGATTGGATTTCTGCCGGCCAGTGGACGTGTGCATTTGAAATGGAAGCCGAAACGCACGGCAGGAGAAGGCAAACTGTTTTTTACGACAACGGGTACCATTGAGGCACGCGTCGGATCTGGTTTGCTGCGACAGGATCATCTGCTGAATTATCAAGTGCTGCAGGGAGAATTGCGATCGTTGAGCATGATTCTGCGTGGTCCAGGTGAGATCCTTGATGTGAAGGGAGACAATATCGTTGCCTGGAAGGTGAGCGATAAAGATAGCCTGCGGCAATTGGACGTGACGCTCAGTCAGCCCATCACTGAGTCTGCTCAAGTCAGTATTCGTAGTCAAACTCCACTGGGGGCGTTCCCCGTGCGGATGGAGGGTTTGCGACTGGAACCGGTGGGTACGATTCGCCACTCCGGATTTCTGAGACTGGCAAATCTTGGTTCCGTTCGACTGGAGCCAACAGGGCTCTCAGGATTGACGCAGCTGTCCCCGGAACAGTTTCCCGGCAAAGCGTTCGAGGCTCGTCAGGTATATGTTTACCGGTTCCCGGCTGCATCGCACGCCTTCACTGTCGCTGCCGACCGAATTCAGCCCGAAGTGAGTGTGTCTGAATTGATGCTGTATCAGCTGGCTGAGACGGATCGTGTGATTCGGGCTGACATTGAACTTGATATTCGTGAGGCCCCAATCCGCGAATGGAATTTTAGTATCCCCTCGGATTACTCCGTTGTCTCCGTGACAGGAGCAAGTATCGCGGATTATCTCACTGCGAGTGAGATTGGAAATGGTCTTCGTAACCTGAAAACCATTTTCGCTAAGGATGTAGCCGGTCGCCAGCTGATCAGTCTGCACCTTGAAAAGAGTGAGCCAGCTTCTGCTGGTAATTGGGTCTTGCCTCGAATCGAACACCCTGAAGCCAAAGCTGTTAGGGGTGACATCGGTATCATTGGCGCTCCGGGTTTCCGACTTGCGGTCGAAGCAACGGAATTGCTCGTCGAAAAACCACTCTCTTACTTTCCAAAACCAATCGCTAATCTGCAGCAGGCGTTCCGGATTCGTGAGCCCGATTGGTCGGCCACGATGAAAATCGAACTTCTCGATCGGAGCATTCAAAGCGATGTATTCCACCTCTATTCTTTAAGTCAGGAAACTATTTATGGAAGTGCGTTGATCAACTACTTCATCACAGGGGCACCTGTTTCGGAGTTGCGGATCACACTCCCTGAGAATCTCAAGAATGAAGTGGTTGATGGACAGAATGTGCAGGATTCGCGTCGCGAAGGTGACGTATTGATCGTGTCCCTCCACCAACCGGTGATGGGGCCCTATACCCTACTGGTCACATTCGAGGAAAAACCAAGTGATTCGGATGGAACGTTTTCGCCTGGCATGGTGTCCCCGGTGGGGGTTCAGGGAGAACGGGGCTACATTCAGATTGTCAGTCCCATGCAAGTCGAAAGTGAAACTGTCTCAATTTCCGATGGAATGCTTGTTCTGGACCCACTGGAATTGCCGGCAGAGTTCAGATTGTTGAGCACCGCGCCACCGTTGGGCACGTGGCAGTACACCGAACGGCCCTTCAATCTCAGCCTGAAGGCCAAGTGGTTTCAGCCTGGAACCACGGTCAGTCAGGTGATCGAGTTTTCAGAGGCAGAAAGCCGTGTCTCTCGGGATGGAGAGCTGGTCACCGAAGTGCTGTATTACGTCAAGTCCCGGGGCGAACGATCACTCAGGATACGGATTCCAGATGAGCCCGTGCGGTTGTGGGAAGTATCAGTGGATGGTAATCCTGTCACCGCAAGGCAATCTGGTGATGAAACCCTGATTCCGCTGCCTGGCGGGATTGATCCCAGTATTCCTGTGGAAGTGCGTTTGCGTTTGGGGAAACCCGCCGTGAGTGAATCACGGCCACAGTTGATGTTGCCCATCGTATTCGCGCCGGTACTGAAGACTGAGTGGAGTGTACAGGGAGACGATCGGCAAGTGCTGGTACCAGCAGGCGGCACAGTGGAGCCACCCGTGCCAGTACTAAGGCCATCAGGGTTTGACTGGTTGGCTCGGCAGGCTACATCATCATTCCTCGTGATCATCGTTCTCACGGTTGTGGGCTTGGCCCTTCGGAGCGGTGGCGGTGAGTGGCGGCACCTGGGCTTGCTGCCTCTGGCTGCAGCAATTTATTTCGCCTTGAGCTCAGCATCGTATGCCTCGACTCAGGTCGGTGGAGTTGTTCCTTTGATGCTCAGCTTGCCAATCCTGTCAGCAGGCGACGTTGTCAGACTTGATGTGCAGAATATCCCAACATGGCAGGTCAATCTTTCAGTTTTTGGGATCATTGTTTTTCTCGCCAGCCTTGCTGGCTTCATCTCCTCGCGGATGAGTAAACTTGAGGATTACCGCATGCCATTGCGAGTTGGATCCGTGTTTCTTCTCTTTGTTGCAGTGTTGCTGCAGCGGGATAGCGCCCCCTGGTTTTTCTGGTTGCTGGCATCGGTCATCTTCCTGTTTCTCTTTGCAGGTGGTGTTTGGGATGCTTTGCGTTCAGCTCAAGTTTTTCGGGCACAAGCAAAAGAACGCAAGCAGGCAAAGGCTTTGGTTGATTCTCATGCTGATGGTGAGGAACCCGAAGGTGGGCCGAGCCCGGTAACGGCGACCCTTGTCCTGCTCGGCTTGTTGTTGTCATCATGGTGTTCGCCGAGCTTCGCAGATCAACCCGGACCCAAGCAAGTAGCTTTTGCAGTTGCTCCACCGATCGTGCTGGGGGCTGCGGACTCTCTCGAGCAAACGTGGCAGTTGACGCATCTGGATCAGCGACTGACCGCTGAAGGAAGAATGACTTTGTCTGGTAAACCGGGAGATCGATTCCTGATTTTGAAGTCGCCTGCTGTTCTGACGGACTTTGAAGGCGAGGGGCTGCGGCTCACCAAGACCACTTTGCCTGGGATCGGATTGGTTTACGTGGCAAGCATACCTGCCGAAGAAGTCGCAGATGAAAAAGTAGATTCAGATGACACTGACAAGCCGGTGGCTCATCAGACCTACCATGCAAATTTCAAATTTCAGGTCGAAGCAGTCAAGCCAAAGGAAGGGATTGCTGTTCCCACGGGTAATGCCGCCGTACAAAAAATTGAACTCACCTACGATGAAGCGGGGTGGGATGTGATCTGTTCGACTGCGGTCAGGATCGAATCGATTGCAGATAAAGACCCGAAAACAACTGCCAGCCGATTGTTGCTGGGACCGGGGCAGGGGGTGGTAACGCTGAAGCCCAGAGCCCGTGATGTGACGATGGAAGATACCCGGTTTTTTGTTGAGGCTTCCAATTTGTTTTTGCCGGGACCTGGTGTTGTTGACGGTCGACACCAACTCAATGTTCGTGCTTCACAGGGGCAGGTCAACGAATTGACGGTGCTCGTCCCCAAAGGGCTGACGGTCAGTGATGTCGGGGGGCCTGTAGGCTCATGGCAGTTCGATGCTGATGAAGGCAGGCTGACGCTTGAAGTGTCGCCTGCTCAAGCAAGACCATTCAACATTACCGTCGAGACCCAACGTGGTTTGGGGCCGCTGCCGGCCGATGTCAAGCTTGCCCCACTGAAGGTTGAGAAGGCTGATGGCGAAGTCGGGTTGGTTGCAATTGCATTCGGTCCAGATGCTCAGCCAGAAACTTTGAAACCGCAGCAGATGTCGACGGTCAATGTCGGTGACTTTGACTTCAGTTTGAACACGAATCCAGAGGCCGTGTTGCATCGCGTTTATCGCTATGGCGCGGAAGGTGGTGAGGTCGATTTGCGTGTCTCGCCCGTGGACTCCGAGGTCAGGGTGATCAGCAATCAGGTGCTGTCACTTGGTGATGAACGTGTGGTGCTCGCGGTCAATTTCTCCGCGGAGATTTCCCGAGCTGGTCTGTTTCAATTGAGCTTCCCGCTTCCCGTTGGTCTTGAAGTCGAGTCCCTCAGTGGGACATCATTGCACCACTGGGCTGAGTTGAGTGAAGATGGACAGCGTCAGATTATTCTGCACCTCAATGGCAAGACGATCGGTCCACAAAGTTTTTTATTGACGCTGACGGGGAATACGCCAACCAATGTTGCGGAATGGGAAATTCCCCATTTTGAGTTGAACGAGGGGGTTCGTCAGACAGGAGATCTCGTTGTCCGACCCACGACTGGAATCCGTTTGAGAACCTTGTCGCGGCAGAATGTTTCGGAGACTGATCCGCGAGTCATTGGCGGAAAGTCACCGGGAGCGCTGGCATTTCGATTGTTGCAACGTGATTGGAAACTTGAGCTCGGGATCGAGAAACTTGAGCCACGTATTTCTGGCAATGTCCTGCAGGAAACCATTCTCCGAGAGGGGCAGACCCGGTCTGCTTTGATCGCAAGTTTCAATGTGCAAAATGCGTCCATTCGGGGATTGCAAATTGTTCTTCCAATCACCAACGAAGATGAAATCAAAACGCTGCGAGTCAGTGGCAAAACGGTAAGCGACCTTGTCAGGATCGATGCTGACAAGAATTTGTGGGAAGTGCAGTTCAAACGCAGGGTGCTTGGGAAAGTTGACTTCCGAATTGAATACGAGCGCCGAGGTGATCGCAGCGAAGAATCAGAGATGTTGCGTCTGGCTGAATTTCCACAGGCAGGGCAGTTGCCGTTCTATTTTGCTGTTCGCGCAGGAGGACGCCTGGAAATCGAAATCGAATCCATGCCTCAGGGTTGGCAGAAAATTGATTGGAATGCTGTGCCGGTTGCGTTGCGTGATGCAGAAAATCGGAATGCCCCTGTTGTGACACTCAGAGCGCAGAAGTCCGCAGGCCCGCTGGCAATTGATGTGGAACGCCACCTGCTGGCTGATGCACTCAAGTTGCGTGTCGCAAACGGAACTCTATCGACCGTGCTGTCACCCAAAGGTGATCAATTGACGGCGGTGGATGTCAGAATGGAAGTCATTCAACGCAGCAGTCTGAGTGTCGGTTTGCCAAAGGGCGGAGAAATATTCAGCATCTTTGTCAACGGCGAAAGTGTGAATTCGATTCGTGTTGGCGGCGAAACGAATGCATGGCAGTTTTATATTCTGCCAGGTATGGACGACCGAACCGCGAATGTCCGATTTGTCTACACTGTCCCCGGTATTGGTCTGCGGAATCTGAAACTCGAAAGTCCGCAACTCAATGTGCCTCTGGAAAATATCGCATGGAGTGTAATCGCTCCCAAAGGTTTTGAGTTGACTGACAACGATGGAAATCTAGAACTGGTTGGACGTACCAATGAGGGTGCGTATGACCGTCAATCCTATCTGTCCAAAACCAGTCGTTCCCGGCAACTCAAAGCAGAGCAGGCTGCTATTACACTGCAGCAAGCCAATCAGTTCATTCAGCAAGGAGAGCAAACAAAAGCCAACTGGGCTCTTAATAGCGTTGCCAATCAGTACGGACTGGATGCAGCCTCCAATGAAGATGCACGAATCCAACTTGAAAATCTGCAAACACAGCAAGCGGTTGTTGGACTCAATACGCGTCGGCAAAGACTTTTTCTTGATAATGATCGCGAAGAAATCGCCATGGGTGAAAACCAGCAAATGCGTCAAGCTGCGGCAGATAATCCCATTCTACAACAGGATCAGCTGAACTATCAGCCGCAGGAATTGAGCCAATTGCTGCGTGGGAATTCAAGTGAGGACAATGCCACCCTGCAGCGAATTGCGGGGCGTTTGGTTCAGCATCAAAGAACGACAGAGCCTGCTCCGCAAGCCATCGTCATCAGCCTTCCCGAAGAAGGGCAGGTTTATAGCTTCAGCCGTAGCGTTCAGGTCGCGGAAAATGCCCCGCTCGAGCTTGAACTCGACTTTGAATCGCGTTCGCGTCTGCCATTCCTGAAGTCGACTCTTGTGTTCATCCTGCTGGCAGGCTTTGCTGCGACGCTCACGTGGTTTTGTGGACGTGAAAAAGTCGCCGTCTGATATCGAGAAGCCAATTGCAAATGCCCTTGATGTCGATCGCGTTGTTGGGCTTTGCATCAGCGACGGGAGGGAAACGATGTTGAATGGTAGAGTGTTTGCTACCCT
>PKCN01000327.1 GCA_002862205.1 Planctomycetaceae bacterium
GCGTGCAAATGCAATTTTGACACATTGGGTTGCATCAGTTGTTGCACAATACGTTTTGGGCCAAGGTGTTTGTCGTAGTACTCTAATGCCCCCTTTCGAAGTCTCTCAATCTCCAAAGCATCCAGACCCTGTAAACGGGTCAGCGTATCACGCAAGCCCTTCTTGCCTTGATACGTCAGGCAATTCACTCCATCCTTCAGCGCTGGCCTGAACACACTTGCATACTCAAGCACCGGAATTGTGCCCACCGCTAGTGATTCGACACAATTGTGTGACATGGGGTAGGTCGTCCCAGGAGCGGCAAGAAAAAAATCGGCAAGACTAAGGGTCTTCAGCCACTCCTTGCCCGGCAGGCGATACCTGCCACTATCAATAAACGTAAAGCCATGACATTCGGACTTGGTGATTTTCACGAATGCTTCATGAGAATCTGCAGAATGAATCTGGTCTGCGTAAAAATCCAGGGCCTCCTCGATGATTTCGAAACGATTCGTCGTGGGCAGATGACAATAATACCCGTTTTCTCGATATTCACCCTGCGCACGATAGCCCCCAAAAAACAATCTCCAAATCCGCTGCTGTTGGCGAAAGGGCTCCAACTCAAAGCCTTGCCCTGACTGATAGACATCGGGATGCATGCCATACGGAAATGGCATCTCATTAGCGAGTATCTCGCGAAGCGTTGCGGTGGTAATCCGCAATGTCTTATTGGCCCTAGGGTGATGTGAGTAACGATCAGAGATACACAGATCGTAGCGTTTAGGCGACCGCTCACCATCTTCCTCAATTTTTTGCATTGCCTGCCGCTTGTAGCACTTCTGGAATGACTGAAAGAATCGAAGATGCGGGACGATCCAGATACGGCAATCTGCCGCAAGCAAAAGGGAAACGAGAGCATGAAAGCGACGCCCACCCTCGCCATCGACTACTGAAGAACGAATGTCGAGAAGCACCAAATGCTTGCCGCTTCCCTTTTTCCGATCATCATGCCGCCATGTTTCTCTTGCCTGCCTTGCTTTGGGAAAGCGATAAACAATTCTGGCTTCACGAACTTTTTGCTCCAACGCTCGCCCAAAAGTTAACAACGTGCTCATACCAACGAATTCCTTTCCAGTTGCCAGCCGATGATCTCATTCGTTGCGAGGATTTGTCAAGGCAAAGTCATCCCGAAGGGAATAATCAGTTGCTGTCCCGCGAACAGTAGATAGGCCACTCAGAAATGCCAGCATTGAACAAAGACAGGGCATCTAAAACTACACAACAAAATCGTTTGCCACAGAGGCCAAGCGGACGGCTGTCAAGATACCCCACTTGAAGGCGTCTTTCGAAAATTGATCAAGTGCAGCGTTCATGCCACCGCCGTCGACTTGCGAAGAACAAAAAACACCCCCGAAAACAAAAATGTTTACGGGGGTGCATGTCGTCAAGCGGAGGGCACGGGACTCGAACCCGCAACCCCTTGCGGGGCAATTGATTTCGAATCAACCTCCTCACCAATTCGGATACCCTCCGGGAGCAAACATGTTGGCTACCGGACCGTGACTCGTCAAGTCGATTGAAAAATCATTTGTTGCCGTGAGGTTTGCCAGACTTTCAAAATCCTGCTTCAACTCAGGGTCCCGGTTCAATAATTCCTCAATTCCGGCACCACTGGGATGTTGAGTTTCAAGCGTCAGATTGTGCCGGGAGTCAACACAAATTTTCAAGTCTCCGTTCACAGCCATACCCGCATCTTCCATCAGGCTACGAATCCGGCGGCTGATTCTGGCGTGCAAATTGCCGATACTGGGTGCCGCATCGGTCGTCTCGACCGAATCACGCTGCTCAGCGGCACCTGCCAGCGGAGAAGCGACGCCACGCAGCACTTCGTCGAACCCCATAGCCTTGCCAACACGTCCCGCCACATGAGTGGCTAACTGCGTTGCACCCTGAATAAGGGCCAAATTGGGAATCGGTAAACTCAATGTTTGTGCTCAGTTTTGAAGTTGAACTCTTGGAGCCATTTTTCCCACTTGTGTGCATCCTCATGACTACCGAGCTTCATCTCATGCCATTTTACACAGCGATACTTCACGTCAATGTGACCATTGTGCCGGTTTTTCTTGAGCTCACAGCCAAGTTTTTTCAGCGTTTGCATGATCGTTTCAGCCTTCTTGGCATCATGAATATGCTTGGCTTTCCATTGTGTTAATTGGTAGCGAACGATTTCGTCCGCCATCGCAAAAGTCGGAAGTAATGTGATCGCAAGAGCGAGTAACAATCGTTTGAACATGGGGACACGATCCTCTTAGAGGGATTAAGTTAAGGGCGTGGTACAAAAAAAAATCCCAACAGGTCAAGAGTTGCTTTTGCAATCCCACGCAGTTCAGAACAGTCATGTGCTCCAATCCGCCCCAACGTGCTGGGATAAGGAAACTTCCGACATATCGATGAACACGGGCATTTGGCCTGAGAAATCTCTACCGTGAGTCAAAGGCTTCCTTCCATCAAAAACACCATCAATCGACGTTTTGGGATAAAAAAGGGCAGGCCAGAGGAGGAAAGGGGGAAGCCACCGGAATCGCTTCCAGAATGTCTCACGGTTGCGAAAATCGCGGGTCGAACCGACAATCCTGCACAGAAACACCTTCAGCCCCAATCCATCCATCAAATCTCAGATCAAGTTGACGACGTGATCGTGGGGCACATCCTGCAACGGCGGCCTCCCGCCTCAGTCCTGAAAAGCAATGAATGAACTGACGAATTCAACCGAAACCGACGCCAAGGATCCGCGTGTTGCGAGACGTGAAAAGATGCGTCAGATCGAGGAACTTGGACTCGATCCCTGGGGTAGTCGCTTTGATGACCGCTCGTTGATTTCTGAGTGCCAAGCTCGCCAAGCCGAAATCCAGTGGACTCGGGAAGATGGTAACGTCATCGCGCTTCCCGATCTGACCACAGATGGTTTCGACTTTCGTCAGTGGAAATCAGACAATGGTCCCGGCGAACAAACCGGCCCCATTGTCAGAGTCGCCGGAAGAATCATGCTTTCACGAGACAAGGGAAAGTTAATTTTTCTTACTTTGCGGGATTGGTCCGGCGAAATCCAAATTTTTGTGGGCAAGAACCAGGTGGGCGATAATGATTTCGCGGTCGCCAAACTTTTTGACCTTGGTGACCTGGTCGCTGCCGAGGGGCGACTGGGAAAAACCAATACGGGTGAATTGACGGTATTCGCAACCAAAATCTTCTTCCACGCCAAAATGCTTGAACCGGCTCCCGACAAGCATGCGGGTCTGACCAATACTGACCTGCGACAACGAATGCGTTACGCGGACCTCGCTTTCAACGACGGGGTGATGCAAACATTTCTTGATCGCACCAAGATTGTCAAGTCTATCCGCCATACGTTGGATGAAGATGGTTTCTGTGAAGTGGAAGGACCAACGCTGCATACCGTTGCTGGTGGGGCGGCGGCACGCCCCTTTGCCACACATCACAATGCGTTAGACATGCCCCTCACCATGCGGATCGCGTTGGAACTTCACCTCAAACGTCTGATGGTGGGTGGAATGGAACGTGTCTACGAGGTGGGACGGGTCTACCGCAACGAAGGTATCAGCCCCCGACACAACCCAGAGTTCACCATGCTTGAATGCTATCAAGCATACGGTGACTATCAGTCCATGATGGACCTGACGGAAAAGCTGATCATTGACGCGATCGATTCGATTGGCGGTGGCTATGTTCGCGAATTCGACGGCAATACGATTGACTTCACGCCACCCTTCCAGCGGGCAACCTATGCCGACTTGTTCAGACAAGCGACAGGAGTGGACCCAACCGACGACGAAGCCGTCCTCGAGTATGCCAAAACACTTCATTTGCCCACTGACGGCAAACACCCTGATGTGATTAGAAATGAAATCTTTGAAGAGAAAGTTGAGGACACATTGAAAGGTCCCATCTTTGTCATTGACTACCCCGCTAGCATTTGCCCATTGACGAAACGAAAACGCGGAAATCCCGCAATAGCCGAGCGATTTGAACTCTTTATTCTGGGCATGGAACTGGCCAATGCCTACACCGAACTCAATGACCCTGATCTTCAGGAAGAACTGTTCAAGACACAACTGGAAGGTCAAGACGAAGAGGACTCAATGGCAAAGATGGACCATGACTTTGTGCGGGCATTGCGTTATGCGATGCCACCAGCGGGTGGTTTGGGGCTTGGGATCGATCGACTCGTCATGCTGCTAACGGGAAAAAAGTCGATTCGAGACGTCATTCTCTTTCCACTTTTGCGTCCCGAAGGTGCGAGCCCCTAGTGTTGCCATACTGATCGATGTTCGTCTTTGGCACACCACTAGCCAAATTCATCGGAAATCGCAGCTTCATCGGAAATCGCAGCTTCATCGGAAATCGCAGCGGCATCGGAAACCGCAGCAGCATTGATTTGATTCCCGCTGGCTCTACTGCAGAGGGCATAAAGCAGGCTGGAACGTCGAAATCGGGCCAAATCGGACCATGATTGCCGTTTACGCCCACTTACCGACTTTCCTAGACTCGCCCACAGTATGAAGGACGCACACGGATGTGCATCAACCGATTGAATCCAAGGAACGGTATATGTATCGCTGGCTGCTTTGCTTTCGCTATTTGCGAACTCGCTACATAGCGCTCGCATCGATCATCAGTGTGACGCTTGGTGTTGCAACTTTGATTGTTGTCAACAGCGTCATGGCAGGTTTCTCTGCCGAGATGCACGAGCGTCTACACGGTTTGGCATCTGACATCCTGATCGAATGTCACGCCAGTGGCGGCATGCCTGACCCCGAGGGGCATCTTGAAGAAATCATGAAGGTCTGCGGCGACGATGTCGTTGGATCCTCTGCCAGTGTTCATGTTCCTGCAATGCTCGGCATCGATTTCAACGGACAACTGATCACTCGCCATGTGAATTTTGTTGGCCTTGATCCGAAAACGTATGACGACGTTAGTCACTTTGGGCGTTACCTGCTGCACCCTGAAAATCAGTCTCAGGTCAGTTTCCAACTTCGGGAGGACGGATTCGCGCCCAATCGCGAGCAATTCCCAAGTTCCGGGTGGGGGTACCGCCGTGCTCGTGTCGCTTATGAGCGTGCTCTTGCAGAGGAGCAAGCAAGGATTGATGCCCTACGAAATCCGGCAAGCAGCATCACTGCGGAAACGACAGGCCCATCAGAGACAGGCCCATCTTTGACGATCAGCCCACCACAGATCTTTGAGCAAAATAACGAGGTGGCTGCATCCGAGTTCGACCCCGCGGTCGAGCAGTTCCCCGGTATCATTTTGGGAATTTCGACGTCCTCATCACGCATGCGTGATGAGGACAACAATGTCCGAGACCACTACTACTGTCGTCCAGGTGATGACGTGCGGATGATGTTTCCGAATGCATCAGACAATGCCAAAGTCGTGAATCAAAAATTCACGGTCGTGGACATGTACGAATCCGGAATGAGTGAATACGACAGCACCTTTGCATTCTGCAGACTTGACCAATTGCAGGAATTCCGAGGCATGATCGATCCTGCAAGTCAGGTACGCAGCGTGACGACAATCCAGTTAAAACTGGCGGCAGGTGCCGATCTGAATGCAGTCCGCGATGCATTGCGTCGCCGCTTTCCTCCTAACGTCTACGCCTACAACATTCAAACATGGCGCGATATGCAGGGTCCCCTTCTGGCAGCTGTCAAGTTGGAAACAACGATTCTAAACATCCTTCTGTTCTTGATCATTGCAGTAGCTGGTTTTGGCATTCTGGCAACTTTCTTTATGATTGTCGTGGAAAAGACTCGCGACATCGGAACCCTCAAAGCCTTGGGGGCCTCTGGCGGTGGCGTGATGAGCATTTTTCTAAGCTACGGCCTACTACTCGGATTTGTGGGAAGCGGTGCTGGCTTGATTGGCGGTTTGGTATTCGTGGATCACATCAATGAAATCGCAACACTGATAGAAAAAATCACCGGCCAAGAAGTTTTCGATCCCACTGTTTATTACTTCACCGAAATCCCAACCATCATTCACCCATTCACTCTGGTGTGGGTCATGGCAGGAGCCGTTGGTATCGCAATTTTTGCAAGTGTTCTCCCTGCTCTCAGAGCGGCCAGAATGCATCCCGTGAAAGCGCTGCGTTTCGAATAGACATATCGATTGATCGACATGCATGAGCTTTTACCCACTTCTTAATCAGATGGCCAAGAACATGAATTCCGAAACTGTGCTACGAGCTCAGGACATTTACAAGAGTTACCACAAGGACCGTATTGAAGTTCCTGTTCTCCGGGGCGTCGACTTTGAGGTGACAGCTGGACTTGTCACTGCACTTGTGGGCAGAAGTGGGAGCGGCAAGAGTACGCTCATGCATCTGTTGGCGACACTCGACCAGCCTGACCGGGGTGAGATTCACTTCCAAGGTGAGCGGATCGACGATGCCCCACGCTCACGACGGGACAGATACCGCAACCACGACATTGGAATCATTTTCCAGTTTTACCACCTGCTGCCTGAACTTTCAGCAATCGAGAATGTTCTTGCTCCCACCATGATTGGCAAAAGTGCCTGGAACTTTTTCCGGCACCGAAAAGAAGCAAAACGCAGAGCAGAAGCCATGCTCGACCGGGTTGGTTTATTGCATCGCGCCGCTCACAAACCAGCGGAAATGAGCGGTGGGGAAATGCAACGAGCTGCCATCGCTCGGGCATTAATGACTGATCCAACCTTGCTGTTGGCAGACGAGCCCACTGGAAATCTCGATACCGAAACGGGGCTTGAGATTCTGAAACTTTTAACGGAACTGAATCAGGATGATGGCTTGACCATCCTGATGATCACGCACGATAACTCAATCGCCGAGTCTGCTGATCGATGCCATCGGATGCAGGATGGCCAGCTGCAGCAAGGAATGCCTGAGTTGCTGATCGCATAGATCAAACCATCCGGGAATTTACCAATCGACACCCCCATTCCGATGAACAGGGAAGTCTCTGGCAAGACAAACGATGTCTCACAGCCTAGGGTTGCCCGATACCGTTGCCAGTTGGCGGATCAGCAGGCCACAGGATGACCACCCCGTCACTGCCTGCAGTCATCAGCAGATCACCATCTCTGGTGGTGTCCAGAGCTGTCACATCACCTTGGTGACGCCGTAATGAAATGATTTCCCGTCCTGCGGCAGCCTCTTCCCCTGCTCCAGAAGCAGCAAACCGCGGATCCCAAACTCGAGTCGTGCCATCCTGCGAAGCTGAAAATACTCGCAAGGTATCAGTGTCACTTCCAATCAAGCCCACGTCATTCACCTGTCCTGCATGCCCGCTCAAAGTCACCAGTTTCAACGGACGTCCTGCTTGGGGTAGTTGCCAAACAAGCACATTTTTGGTGCTGGTTCCAGCCGCGATATATGCCCCGTCGTCAGAAATCGCAGCACATCTCAAACTCTGATCTGCTGGCACTGGAACGACAATCGTCTCGGCTGCGTTACGCAGATGTTGCAACCGGGCCAAGCCCTGGTCTCCGACAATCCAAAGTCGATCGCCATCCTTCGAGAATCGAATTCGACGAATTGGTTTCGAGTCTGCTACGTTTTCTTCCACAGCAATACCAGTGAAGGGGTTGACCTCTTGGGTTTGCGGATTGAACTCCCAGAACTCAACGACTCCCTCATCCCCACCCGTGGCAAACACGTACCCAGTGGTTCCAACTTTGACCGGTGAAAACTGGATGGTCCGAATTGGTTTTTCGGACTCTATTTTGGCCAAAGCCTGACCAGACACTGCATCCCAGATTTTAACCGATCGACTTGCCGTGGCTACGTACTTTGCATCAAACGAAAAATCAGCCTCTGTCAATTCTGCATGCGCACGGTAACTTTTCTCTTCCCGTTTGGTCTTGAGATTCCAAAGGAACACGCCATTGTTGTTCATGGTAAGTAATCTCTCGCTGCCCAACGGCAATACGCCCTCGGTATCACCGCGAACACTCGGCATGACAAAGACGGTTCCACCATTGCTGGATTGGCTTGCCATCATCACGACCTGCTTCATCTGCTCAGCATCCATGAAATCATTTGATTTCATGAGTTTTCCAAGATCCCAGACACGAAGCTCAGACCTGCCATTTTCATTGGCAGTGCGACTAACCAAAACAGTTTTGCGGTCAGGATCAAAGCCTGCAGAAGTGATCCGGGCGCGACTGACGGTATCCGATTCGCTCGATCTTGGTGTGACAGTCAAGTCCAACACCTTTCCCGTACCAGATTCCAGATCCCAAAGGGTTGCAAAAGTCTTGATGTAGGTTTCGCTTGCCACCTCACACACACTCAACAGGTGTTGTTCATTTTCAGCGATCGACAATTCGACCACATATCCAAGTTGCTGCAGTCGCAATCCCTCAACGCGTGTCTGCAAATCAATTTGCATGACCGCTGCGTTATCCGCAGCGATAAAGATGGATTTCCCATCTCTACCAAAGACTGCATCATTGATCCTCGATCCCCTTACGTTGACGATCGGTTCACCAATCTGCTGACCGGTTTCCCGATCCCACAGCAGGCCAATACCGAAATCATCTCCTGTAAAAAGGAGTCTGGAATCTCGTGAAATGGAGTAACTTGCCACCCCCTCCTGACCTGGTTTTCCCATAAGTCTGTGAACGATTTTCGGGGATGATTCTCCAGTCGGATCAAGTTTCCACAGTACGCCTCGGATTTTCGAATCGCTGGAACCAGTTAACAACCAGCGTCCATCACTTGATAATGCAAACGAAGTATTCAGGCCGGTTTTATTCGCTGCCCCAACCTGGACACCTCTTTCGAGATCCCAAACTCGAATCGTTTCATCACCACTGCCGATGTACAACAAGCCATTGGGCTGATCAACCTGCATCGACATAGCAACGAAGTCGGTGCCCTCGTCCAAGGCCAGTTCCGACACCTGACGAAACGCAAGCGAATCTTCATCAACTCGAATCACCTCTGCTTTGTGATCGCCACGGGCGATCACAATCTGCTTGCCACCAGACGCAAAAGTCGCTGACCATATTTCCTCTCGAGATTCGGATGCTTCAAGTACTGAATCCCGTGCATTTTCTGTTTCCTGGGACTTGAAAGCCCCCACATAAGTCTTGGGGTTCCATAAACGTACTGTCGTATCATCCGATGCAGAAATAACCACATCGTCTTTCCCTGCTACGAAATCTGCTCCCACGACCCATCCACCATGCCCCTTCAATGTCTGTCTGACTGTACCGGTTTTCAGATTCCAGAGCTTGACCGTGTAGTCATCCGATGCTGTCAACAACGACTCACCGTTGCTGCTAAATCGAATTGTTGCAACAGCATCGCCATGAGCTTTTGCAGAACTGACTGAGCGGTCCAGATTAGGATCTGCAGAGACCAGACGACGCTCCAAATCCAAATCAATATCCTTCAATGCAACGCCTACTTCGTTGGCAGAAGAAAGAGGAGCGACTACATCAATTGCGCTGGTACGCTGAGTTTGCTTCACTGCAACCTCAATCGACTTGCGATACTCTTCTTCACCCTTCTCAGCAATCTCGCTTGTATCCCAAACCAATACATTTCCTGCGAGGTCTCCCGAAGCCACACGCTGGCCCGTTGCGTCAAAAGTAACTGCCGTGGGCGGGACCGGATGATCCGACATGCGGCCAAGTAATTTCAACACCGCACCGCCATTTTCCTGGATTTTCTCCCAAACGACGACCTTTCCACTTCTTCCATCACCGACCACCGCCGCCAGAAGTGTCTTTTCACCTTGACTGGAAATGGCGATTTGCCGCACTGGTAAAAAGTGCCAACCAACCACAACTTCAACGAGAGATCCATTGGGAACCTGTTTCCATGACCGCACTGTTCGGTCATCCGAAGCAGTCCACAACGTCCCATCATTGTCGAAACGCATGTCGGTCACTCGGCGCTTGTGGCCATTGGTAGAAAAGACAGCGTGAGGTTCGCTTGTAAGATCGTCGATCCCGGTCACGACAAGCACCTCTCCATCTGCAGTGCCAACAGCGAGTCGCTGTCCGTCCATCGTGAGGGCCACACTTGTGGCACGCTGGTCTCCAAGCACTTCGGCAGGCAATGCAACTCTGTCAACAGGCATGCTCTGCATGCCCAGATGTATAAGTTGCACGCGGCCATCCGCACAGGCAACAGCCCCTATTTTTCCTTCACGATCCATAGCAAGATCAATCACAGGTGAGTCAGCATTACCCAATGCTTTGGACTGATTCGCCTGCCGCCACAGCCAACGCCACTCCCAACCCTGAGTTCGCTTCGCCGAGTTCAGATTGGACCGCAGGTCCAGCAGAATCTCCCGTGCACCATCGGCTTCATTACGTTCCAGCCTTGCCTTGGCCAAGGCGATCTTTGATATGTACTCCTCGTATTCTGCTCGGGACCTTTGATCTTCTGCTTGTTGCTTGGCAACAACAGCCTCGTCTTTCGCCTTTTTCTCCTCCAATCTGGCCTTTTCCTCCTTCAATCTGGCCGCAACCGCCGCCTTCTCGGATTCGAGAGCTTCCTCCTTGGCCTTTTCCTCCTTCAATCTGGCCGCAACCGCCGACTTCTCGGATTCAATGGCCTTCTCCTTCGCCTCTTCCTCCTGCAACTTCGCAGCAATCGCAAGTTTTTCGGATGCCACGGCTTTATCCTTCGCCTCCTCCTCCTGTAACTTTGCAGCAATCGCAAGTTTTTCGGATGCCACGGCTTTATCCTTCGCCTTTTCCTCATCGATCCGCGCTAAGACCGCTTCATTCTTCGCATCATTGATGTAATAGAGAGCTGCTGATCCAAAAATGATGATAAAGGCGAGCATGGCCAACGCGGCCTTGCGTAAAACGGAAACTCTGGCAGCGTGGGAATCTCGAATCTTGATTGCTGATTCCAACTCATGAATCAGCATAAAATGCTTCGGATTGTCCCTATCCATCAGCGACAAACCAAATTCGTAATCACCCTTATCGCTTGCGAGTTTGGCATGCACCAATTTGGTCATTTCCAACCCCTGCTGGGCCTTCTCGTTGTCAGCCCATGACTTCAATGCTTCTTCATAACGGAACGCTGCTCGGGACAACGGCGCGTAGGACGCTTCCTGTTGTCCTAATTCCAAGTCTTCGGTGGCTCGCACCGTCAGCGAAATACTTTCGGCGTGCTCTCGGTATGCACGAATGTCATTTTGGAAACTAGCGACATCGGGATAACGATCTTCGGGCTTGGTCGCCATTGCTCGCATCGCGATATTCAGCAACTCACCCTGTTGGGCTGCACTCACTTTGCGGATGGTATTTCGTCTTACCGATTTCAGGCACTCCGTGACCGTCTTTGCCTTGTGGGGTGCCGAGCCCGTAATGATCATGAACAGCGTGGCACCCAACAGGTAGATATCACTGGGCGGCCCAATTTTATCCAATGGCCCAGTCACCATTTCCGGTGCCATGAACGCTGGAGTACCACCAAGTCCGGACGTCGCGAAGACGGAATCGTGCTTGTCATAACTTGAGGTTGGCAGTGCCAACCCCCAGTCCATGACCATCACGACTCCAAAGTCACCCAGCATGATGTTTTCTGGTTTAATATCGCGGTGCACCACTCCACGCTCATGCGCAAAACCAATGGCATCACATGATTTCATAAGAATTTCGAGATTCTCTTCTCGTGAATTCTTTTTGATCACTTTTGACCAGGGCGTGCCCACGACCCGCTTCATCGAATAAAACAGCTCATTCTCACTCGTGACCGCCACATCATGAATAGGAACAATATTGGGATGATCGAGGTCACCCGTCACGATAGCTTCAGATAGGAACTGCTGCTTACGTTCCTCTTCAACACTCTGAAGCTTGCCAACACGTTCCAACTGAGCACGTCTCTCACCATCCAGTGGCTTGATCAACTTCAACGCCAAAAGACGATTGAGAGACCCCTGTCTGGCAACGTACACATCGCCCATGCCGCCCTGACCAAGCTTTCTGACAAGCCGATAGTCGTCGTCAACATTCTGCTTCTGCTTGCCTGTGGTGACAGAACGTTCACGAAGTCGACTGAACTGATAGTCAACCCAGGTTCTTCGCGGCCCAGCACCTGATTCAACCGTCTGTCCGGCTTTGGGAGCTTCGCCTTGAGCAGCCAGACTCCATGCGCTGGCCTCTTCATCCGACATCTCCCGAGGGTTGATCGTCTGCCCAATGTCCTCGCTTTCCAGAACTGACGAATCTACGGTATGCACGCTTGGCTGGCTCTCATAACCATCGTAAGTGGCTTCCTGAGCATCCCTGAGCGTAGACTCGACTTTCTCACGTTCATCCTTCCCTTTACCTCCCCCGGCACGAATCACCGGACGAACGGGGGATGGATCGTTGTCATCATCGTCTGCTAAATCACCATCAGGTCCGGTCATGATCGTTTGATCGATATCACCTTCCATGATGGTTTTATCGAGCACATCGGGGGAGGAATCGTTACCGGAATCCGATTCTCCATCACCCGCTGCTGGATCATCGATGACGAGGGTTGCGTCGATTTCATTAATCGTCGCATCAATATCGCCTTCATTGTCACTGCCATCGTCAAGATCGTCGGTCGCATTTTCCGTTTCCGGAGGCGGGCTATTTCCAGGTTGCTCCTCTGAGGTTGACGTCAACTCTGCGAGCGTTGAATTCGGATCGAACTCGGCATCGTCACGCGTGTTATCCACTTTGACTGGCTCAAGCCCTGCCACTGTTCCCGTTCCATTTTTTTCTTCTGAATCAAGACCAACCGTTGGATCAAGACCGACAACAGTTGCATCAAGATCTGCCTCAACTTCTTTATCGGGACCAGACAATCCTACTTCGGAGACATCATCGACGGTTCCATGCCCCGGATCATCTCCCCTGTCTTCTTGCATATCCACTGACTCGATGCCAGCAATGGTGGCATCAATTTCATTCTCCGAACCATTATCCGTATTTTCAACATCCGCCACCGTTCCATGCTCCGGATCATCTCCCCCGTCTTCTTGCATATCCACCGACTCGATGCCAGCAATGGTGGCATCAATTTCATTTTCCGAACCATTATCCGTATTTTCAACATCCGCCACCGTTCCATGCCCCGGATCATCTCCCCCGTCTTCTTGCATATCCACCGACTCGATGCCCGCAATGGTGGCATCAATTTCATTCTCCGAACCATTATCCGTATTTTCAACATCCGCCACCGTTCCATGCCCCGGATCATTACGATTCTCATCAGAGGCCGGTTGCTCTGCTTTTCGCGAACCGTCAGCAGCGTTCCCCGGAGGAACTGGCTTCGGCTCATCGTCTTGACTGTTACTGTTCTTGCCCATTTCAATTCATTCGATCTGACGTGACCTAGAGACTCTCTGAATCGTCTACATTATCCGACGACCAACGTCGCGCCGCAAACCGTTTGGATCGCGACAATTTCTTACTCTCTGACTTCTGACGCCGCCGTTGCAATGCAGTCGTCAGGACAACTCCCGCTGAAACTGAGTGTAAATCCGAAACTTTACCCCCACCCTTTTTTTGCAGCTGCTCGGAATCCATTTCGACATCCCCGGCGACTGGTTCGAGCAACTGGCTCGGCACTGATGCATCACTCGGAATTTCACCTTCAACACGATTCGTTGGTTGCACCGAGGGAACCGGAATCACCACGACTGTTTCACTCGTTGGTTCCCAGGACGCAAGCTCCCGAAGTTCCAGGCTCATATTCAATTTTGCTTCACTGTCACTGTCGAACTTGAACTGGAGCAGCGATTGATCATCAATCTCTGCCTCCTGCCCAGCTTCCTGTTCTTGCTTCCCCTTCAACTCCTGTTTTTCTTTAACAGACTGTGATTCAATCTGTTCTGGAATCTCCTCGAGCAGAAGTTCTCCCTCATCCAGAACATCCTCGGGGACAACAGGTTCACCATTCCTGACATCGAATCGTAAAATCACTCGGCTAAAGGTATCACCGAGAACATATTCGATTTCATACCGACCATCAGGCAATGACCGTTGCAATTGCTGCAATTTGTCTCCGGTCATAATGTCATCCGCCAAGCGGAATACTCCAAACGGCTCCGCATTTTGATCGGGTCGCAACGCACGCAATTGGAAATACTCATCACGTGCCGCCGATACAAATCCGCTTGCTGTTGCAGACGTGACATCCACATCCAGTGCAATAGAATCCAATTCGATAGCGGGGAGTAAAGTGACAACCTCAATGGTAGGTATCACTTCACGTTGCGGCATCACTGGCACCGAGAACTCAGGTACGTTGGGGATGAGGAATCGATGGTGTCCACTCTCAAGGCCACGTGCACTCCCAGGAGGTGTAGCTGGATTGTCGGTAGAACTGACAATGCCACCTGCAACCACTTCTGAAGGCGACAAATCCTGTTGCACCAACCCAGCTTGTACAAGAATCGACTCGTGATGCCGTACCGAAAAACGCACAATGAGAGGGTCAGTCGCTGTTGATCTACCGTTAGCACGACTGAACAAAAGATCAAAGTCACTGTAGAAATGATCCAGAGTAACTTCCCCAGTACCAACAGACGCAACTGGAATCAAAGGCTGGCCCGAACCATTCACTCCTACTTGAACATTCAAATCACCAGTCAAACCATTAACCTGCTGGTACCTCCGACTCGCTGCTCCCCAGTCAATGTCCAATGTCAGTCCTCGCTCACCGACATTCCCAACATCAACAAACAACGAGCCCTCTAGATTGCGGGAATCCACTTGCACTAATTCAGTGGTAGAAACAGTCGATGCATCATAGAAAGCGGATTCGGCGGGAAAGACACCGCTAACAGGGACAGTGATACCATTATCATCAACCGTGTACTCAATGGGTCGAGACGCAAAAACCCTGGCAGTACCCTGATTA
>PKCN01000166.1 GCA_002862205.1 Planctomycetaceae bacterium
ACTCGTCAAGATCACTGTCGGGTGAGAGTGCGCGCTCGAGCAAAGCTTCGATCAGCTGTGATTCCTGCTGTTTCATTTCGTGGCCGTGGTTTGACAAAACTGATCAAGCCTGATGTTGTGGTGTGGTTTTGGTCATCTTTCTGTTAATGCACTCGAGCAGCATGGACTTGGCGCGTTGCAGTTGCTTCTTGACCGTCTCACTGTTCTTGGCCAGTCGCGTGGCAAGTTCCGACGGCAGCAGTTCCTGTTCGTAGCGAAGCTTTACGGTTTCACGGTACATCTCGGGCAGGGACTCAATGCAAGCACGAAGCGCAGAGAGTTTTTCATCAAACGTGTCCCCGTGCAGGTGATGAATGCGACCAAATTCATCGCTCATGTAATTCAGGGTTGCCTGGTCGAAGTGCGGTTGCTCACGTTTGTTTTTGCGGTGCCACGTCTGGATGTTTTTGATTGCGATGCCACGTAGCCACGCTCCAAAAGGGCGAGTTCGGTCGTAATCGTCCCAGCGTCGCCACGCAGTCAGCATGGTGTCCTGCCAAATGTCATCGCGGGCATTTGTCGGAGCTGTGGATTTGATAAAGGCAGAGAGCATCCCCGCATTTTCTCGAACCAGCACCTCAAACAGGTCGATTGATTTCATGTTGGCTATTGGTGGAATGTGAATTGCGTTCTTTTGCCGACAATCGTTTTTGGGTTTTTCGACATGGTTTTTCGACAATTGAATCCTGAGTTCAGGTGGATGGTCCGCCATCCCTCACCTGCCAAAGTCGATCGCCCGACAGAACTTTTTGTTGGCAGGGAAACGATCGAGGACATGTTTTTCTGATTTTCGGGAAGATGATCAGATTTTTGTGGCAGTGACAGTTGCCGAAGGCGTTTAAAGCCGAATTCTGGCGAGTGCACGCTGATGCATCGTCGGCGAGCCCGGTTTCCTGATTCATTCAGCGATAGATCGTTACCACCCGTTTGGTTCCAAAGTGCCGGACAGCAAGGGTGTGTCTCGGCGCTGAATCACAACGCAGTCACCCGAGGTGAACTTTTGTGGGCCAGGTTGTTGCTTGACCTTGATTGGTTGAGTGTGTTGACTTAATGGGCTGACGATTTCGCATACTTGCTTTCCATCAATGATGACTGAAAACATTTCGCCGCCAGGCAGGTCAAACCCGACGCCGTCAAGTTCCAGTTCGATATCACCATTCTCAGTCATCGTGTAGATGAGTTCACCCGTTTTTTGGGACGGCGACGCAAGTTTGTTGGAAGTAAGATTCGCACGCAGGTTTTCGGCCACCATGTCCTGGCTAAGAGATTCAATCACACCAGGTTTTCCATGCAAGGATTTGTCCTGCTTGTTTGTGGGTTTCATGGGTGGGGATGATGATGTCTCAGGCGGGAGCACGCACTTCCGGTGAAGTTGTTGGAGTTCGCGGTCGACAATTTCGGGTGAGATGTCAAGTTGCCTGGCCAGACGGTCCAGAGCGGATCGCTCACGAGCATCTGTTTCGGCGTCCGCAATTGCAGTCCGCATGGCGAGGTGGAAAAGCAGGTTGCGGGCCGGGCGTGATGTGGGAGTCTTGATTTTCAGCCGCCGCCGCCGAGCTTTGCGCGCCATCTTTCCCACGTCATCAGCGGAGATTTGCATTCGACCTGCAAGAGCTTCGACAAAATCAACTTCCAGCCGACGAACTGATTTATCCGAAAATGTCAGGTGGCAGCAGTAAGCAACAATCGCTCTTCTTTCCTCAGTCGTACAACGCTCGCAATATTCGAGAATGGTCGGGCTCAAAAGTGCTTGGGGCTCAGGCATGACATTTCGCTGATCGAGTGCGGAGAATTGGGTGAAGGGCAGACGCAGGACCTGGTGGTTGTGGTCAGACTTGGGAAACGTATTGAATCAAGCCAGGCATTGAATCAAGCCAAAGCGGATTGAAAGCACGGCGGTTATCGTACAGGTAAATCCAGTGTGCGTTTGTTCTCGACGACCCCCGGTTTCCATGATTCTTTGCTAAGAGACAATTTCAGCATGCAAATATGGCTGTGATGTGGACAGCTGTGATGTGTTGCCTGAAGCTGATTGATGACAGACGCATGGACCAGGGGGTGGATGTGAGCTGGAAAGCCAGTGTGCTGTGGGCTGGAAAGCCGGTGTGCTGTGAGCTGGAAAGCCGGTGTGCGTCGCCTTCAGTCCGAACAATCAAAATCAGCACCGTCTGGGATCACATCACCGACTGTGGTGTTGATCATAATCGTGTGACTCATCTGTTTCGCCCAAGTCTGGGTATCTCCGGGTAGGTTGGTGATCTACCATCAGCTCGTGAGCTGTTTGTTGAAGTTTTCGGCTTGAGCAGTGATACGGCAGAACTTTTTCGAAAGCTGTTTGGCTCACTGCTTGGAGGACATTCGCTTCCCAGACTGCATTTTTTGATGGGGCGGTGACGTGGTGTCATCAGAAACTTGAGTATGATGGAGTGTACAGGTGTGGTGTGGTGTGGTGTGAATCAAGCGAGGCTGATGCTGACACACCCCCGGTCAGTAGGCAGGTGGTTGGCGAGCATTGGATTGCGAGCAAGGGAACTTTGGAAAATTTGATGAGTGGGACGATGGTTAGTGGTAGGGTTGCCTGGTTCGTGATTTTGCTGATGCTGGCATCATGCCGTGTTTGCGGTGCTGCCGACGATTCCCTCGTGCTTTCTCAACTGCAGCTCAAGCTCGATCGCCACTGTACGGATTGCCATTCTGGTGAGGTACCTGAGGGCGATCTACGGCTCGATCATTTCTCGGCGTTGAGTTCAGGTGGCAAGACAGAGTTGCTGGCCAGGATCGAAGAACAGGTTTACCTGGGGCAAATGCCTCCCAAGGACGAGCCCCAGTTGACCGAGGCCGAAAGAAGTGAAACCCTCGGCTTGTTGAGTTCCAGTTTTTCAGCCTTGGGGACCACTTCGGGATTTCGCGAAAAACTCAAGACGCCCGTTTATGGGAATTATGTCAATCACGAAAAACTTTTCAGTGGCGAGATCAAAACGAAGGCGTTCTCGCCAGCCAGACTGTGGCGTACGAGTCCACATGTGTTTGCCAATATCAAGACGCATTATGTCGCAGATGCAAGGCATCTGCGACAGCCATTCATTGTGGACGACAAGCAGGGTATCAAGGAATATGCTTCCTTGTTATTCGCTGATTCGGCGGTCGTGAATGTTCTTCTGACCAATGCTGGTGCATCGGCTGATCAGTTGATTGAACAAGAGAGCAGCTACAGGACGTTGGCGGAGTCTTCCGACGCACCCACCGATTCCAAGTTGCAGGAGGTGATTCAGCAGCACTTCCAAAACGTGGTTTATCGAGTGCCGACCCAAGCTGAGTTGACCCGGTATGTCGGTTTGTTCAGACAGTCGGCTGGTGATGCAGGGAATCTAGAAGCACTGCGTGTGGCCTTGATGGCAATCATGCTGCACCACGAGTCGGTCTATCGGATTGAGCTTGGGTTGGGAAATGTTGATGATGAAGGACGTCGCATGTTGGCTCCGCCAGAGTTGGCCTTTTCGATTGCTTACGCGCTGACTGACCGGCGACCAGATCAGGATTTGCTGCAGGCATCCATCGACGGGCATCTTGTCACCCGTGAGGATGTCAGAAAACAAGTGGTGCGCATGCTTGCGGATCACTCCATTGAGAAGCCAAGGATTCTCAGGTTTTTTCAGGAATTCTTTGGTTACTCACACGCTCATAAAATATTCAAAGATGCAAAACGGTCAGGAGGTTTTGCTTACTACGGAGAGAATTATCCCGACATGTATGAGCGGGATGCGGATTTTTTTGTGATCAATATTTTAGAGGAGGATAAGGATGTCTTTGAGAACCTGTTGACTTCAGATGAGTACTACATTCTCAATCGACAGACGTTTCGCAATACGGTTTATGACTTCTACCTGAAAAACCAGGACGCGTTGGATCGGGGGGAATTTTCTCAAGCGAAGCAGCAGGAGTTGCTTGAGCGTCTGGATCTACGCGGCTGGCACGAGTTGAACACAAAGTATCACTTGCACAAGTTCAATCGGGGATTCAATGGCAGTGTCGCGGCGATCAAACAGATTGTCAAAGAGATAAAAGAATGGAAAAACACAACGAACAAAGAGAAACTTCTGCATAGCATGCAACCGCTGTATCGGAAGTATCCAATGGTCTATGACATGAGCGATGAAGAACAGGATTTTCTTCTGCCGCAACCTTATAAAAGGCCCAATCGTGCCGGTATGCTGACCCATCCTGCATGGTTAATCGCTCACTCGCTCAATGACAGTACGGACCCGATTCGTCGAGGAAAGTGGATCCGCGAACGACTGTTGGCAGGTTCTGTTCCTGACCTACCCATCACCGTGGATGCTACGATTCCCGAGGATCACGAAAAGACGCTGCGTGAACGACTCGTTGTGACTGAGCAGAATGAGTGTTGGCGATGTCACAGAAAAATGAATCCGCTTGGTTATGCGTTTGAGATTTACGATGATTTTGGTCGGTTCAGGACGCGGGAAAGTCTCGATAAATTGCCGAAACTCAACGGTGAATTCCCAAGCAAGCCAGTTGATGCCAAGGCAATGCTTGACAACACGGGAGATGAACTCCTGAACTCAGAGTACGATAATGCACTTGAATTGATCGAGAAACTGGCCGATTCTGACCGAGTGAGACAGAGTATGATTCGCCATGTTTTTCGATATTTCATGGGACGCAATGAAATGTTGATCGACTCGCAGACACTGATAGCGGCAGACAAAGCGTATTTGGAGAGCGGGGGCAGCTTTAATGCACTGCTGGTTTCGCTTTTGACATCGGACTCCTTTCTTTACCGTAAATGAGCGCAGGAAACAGTAACTGATGATGCCCACATCAAGACGAGATGTTCTGAAAGGATTTTCTTTCGGTGCCGGCGGAGCTTTGTTGGCACCGTTCCTGAATCAGGTACGGCTGCAGGCTGAGGGGAACACCGCGGCCTTGCCAAAACGATTTGTCTTTGTCGTCAAGTCCAGCGGTGTCGCACCAGCTGGGGTTACGCCCGAATCGCTCCAAGGCGATGCGGCTCGAAATGAGTCACTCAAAGATGTCAAGTTGCATGCTTCCATGGCGGCTTTGGAGCCCTTCAAGGATCAGCTTTCCATCGTGCAGGGCTTGTCGGGAAAAATGTGCCGTGGCGGTCACAGTAGTTGGTTCGGTGCGATGGGCGTCTATATGACCGGTGGTGAAACCGAAAGAGGCGCGATCTTGAGAGCAACCGCCGATGCTGAGCTGGCAAAACTCAGTCCGGCTCCCTTCAATCATGTCGGCTTGGCGGTGCGGGGAAGTGCGTTGTCCAACGCCTACGGAGGAGTCCTCTATCCGGGAATTACCGCTGTAGCAGCGAACAAGGAATTGCCTTTTCAGGGAAGTCCGGAATTGGCTTTTGAGCAACTGTTTGGTTCCGCTGCATCAGCGAGCGGTCAAGGCGAAACTCGATTCAAAGTACAGAAGAATCTGCTCGACTTCATGGTCGATGACATCAAAAAGGTCAATCGAGCTGTCCCAGCGACCGAGAAAAGCAAGTTGGATGCTTACCTCAATGCGTTCGAGGAATTGCAGGTGCGACACAGTCGTTTGACCGGCATGAAAGGTAGTATCAAAAATAACGCACCACCTTTTGATGATAAATTCACGTCATCCGTAGAAGAGGTGCGGCAGGAAGCACATTTTGATTTGGCCTCGGCTGCATTGATCGCCGGTTTGACCAACTGTGTGACCATTCGTTTGGATAATTTGTCGACCGTCTACAAACAGCTCGGTCTGGTAAAGCCAAATCATGGGATTGGACACGATGAAAGCAGTCGTACGCAGCAAGAGTGTCGCGATATCATCCGGACGCATCACTCGGGACTGTTGGCCGAGATGGCAAGAAAACTCAAAGCCGTTCCCGAAGGGAATGGGAACATGCTCGACAACACCATGATTGTTTATTTCAGTGATTCAGCAAACAAGCATCACGGGGATTGTTTGGAATGGCCTTATGTGGTGATTGGAGGCTGCTCAGGAAAATTGAACATCCCGGGACGCTACATCCGCTATGCAAAGTACGGCGAAAAAGATTGTCGTACCATCGGTAACTGGTGGACAACGCTCCTGAACGCCTTCGGAAATCCGGTCGAACATTACGGAAACGAAGATCTGGTGCTCAAGCAGAACGGCAGCTCCTGGCGCGGACCGCTGGCTGAGCTTATCACCTGAGCAAGCCATTCACATTAAGAATCGATTTGCTTTCCACTGACGGTTGAAGGATCGGCACTGGGCGTCGGGTGAAAGAACGGGCTGCCGGGTGAAAGAATCGCCCGCGAGCTTGACGCTGACCGCGAGCGGTTGTGCTACCAATTCAAGACGGCATTACTCTGGCCAAAACTGGCCTGCTCGATTCCCATGTCATGTAGCATCGCAAGAAAGAGATTGCTCAGTTGGGTGTTGTTTTTCGGGTCATGTTCAATGGTCTTGCCATGTTTGAATGAGCCACCCGCCAGCATGATCGGCAAGTTGTGAGTATCATGTGCGTTGGCATTTCCCAAGTTGCTGCCGAACAGGACCTTTGTGTTTTGTAGCAGGTCAATCCCTGTTTCCTTTCGCTGTTTGAGTCCATCGAGTAGGCGCCCAAAGCCATTCACAATCCCGCTTTCAATCTTTTGCAACTGCTTGATCTTATCCTCGTCTTGGCCGTGATGTGACAGGATGTGGTGTCCCTGGTTGACACCCTCGATTTCAGTCAGAGTCCCATGGTCCTGAACCATCAGTGTGATTACACGTGTGGAATCGGTTTGCAGAATGAGTGGAATGAGGTCAACGAACAATCCGATGCAACCGATCAGGTTTCTCGGATCACGTATGTCCTGAGGTTGCTTGGCATTGACCACAGGTTTTGGTCGATCCACCCATCCTTGCAATTCACCGATGTTCTTTTCGGTTTGACGAACAGATTCCAGATAGTCGTTTAGCAGATGATGATCTGATCGGCTTCCGCGGACCCGAACGGCTTCAGTCTGTGACTTGAGTTTATCCAGAATGCTTTGACCCTGAGCTAGTTTTCGTTTCTCGGCCTCCACTTGAGCTGGCTTGCCCTGGATGAACATTTTCGCAAACAGATCTGCCGGGCTTGTTTCTGCGGGAATCATGACACCACCGCTTGTGTAGGACTGGCTCTTCTCAGTCTGGCTTCCAAGTACAAGCGATGGAAAACGAGTGGCATAGCCCAGATGATTCGCAGCCACTTGATCGAGAGATATCGAATTTCGAAAGCCATCCATTCCGGGTTTGGTTGCCGCGGTCAACCATGTCATTTCGCTGTCATGCGCTTGCCGCCCCAGTTGATGTCCGTGTGACAGGCCCGAAAACAAGGTGAAGTCGTTTCGGTGTTTATCCAAAATCTCCAGATACTCTGAATGCCCCAGTTTGTCCGGCCAAATTGAATCAGGATGCAGGCCCAGTGTGTTGCAAATGCAGACCATGCGTTTTGGAGGTTCTTCTGCGTTCGTCTTCTGGGGTGTTCCCATCGACTCCAGCATTGGCATGGCAACCGAGACACCTGCTGCTTTGAGAAGCGTCCGCCGTTTAAGTGTGTTGCTCATCTGTTTCTCCTCTTTGCATGCCTGTTTTTCTAGAGCTCTCGAAAGATTCGACTTTGAACAATTTCGTGGATGAGGTCACGCATCCGAAAATCATTGGCGCGTGTTGCATTCATGATCTGCTGGATTGACTCCCGGTCTGAAAAATCAATCTCACCACCGGTGGAAAAGACGATCAACTGCGCAGTCAGATTTTGCACAAACGATTCTTTCCTGTCCATCAGCAGTCGCTTGAAATCACGAATGTCCGAAAAGCTTTGACCGTCTTGCATCAGGCCACTCGCGTCAACTTCCAGAACCTCGCGTATTTGGCCATCAACCAATGCGCGGTAACGATGCCGGTATCTGCCGATTGGATCAAAACTCTCCAACGCGAATCCGGGAGGATCGATTTTTCGGTGGCACGTATTGCATGACTCCACATCACGATGAGCTGCCAGTTGCTGCCGAACCGTCTTGGTTCCCCGTGTGTCGGGCTCAATTGAGCCCGCCGATGGTGGTGGCGGTTCAGGAGGGGTCCCCAGGAAATTACTCAACACGAAGTTACCCCGAATCACTGGTGAGGTAAGTGATCCATTGGCGGTTGTCTTCAAGACGCTCGCGTGAGTCAATACACCGCCACGCACGCTGTCGGTGGGAAGGCTGACCCGCCGAAAGTGTTGACCCTTCACCCCCGTGATCCCGTAATGCTCTGCAAGTCGGCGGTTGAGGAACGTGAAGTCCGAATCAATAAGATTCTCTGCTGGTAAATTCCGCTGCATCAGATCGGCAAGGAATCGTTGCGTTTCCTGTACAAGCGAGTTGCCAAGCAACTCGTCATATTCCCAATATAAACGCTGGTCCGGCGTATTGGCATTGATTTTGTACAGCCGCAACCACTGTCCGACAAAATCGTTCACAAATGCGCGGCTCTTGTGGTTCTTCAGCATGCGTTCAACTTGCGCACGCAGGATCAATTCGTCCCTGAGTTTTCCTTGATCAGCCAGTTGGAAAAGCTCTTCATCTGGCATGCTTCGCCATAGAAAATACGACAGGCGACTGGCCAGGGCGTAGTCGCTCCGACCATCGGGTGCTGAGTCGAACAACAGGAACTGCGGTGCACTGATGACCGACTGCAGCGAAGCCCGGACTGCATTCAGAAAACTTTCTCCATGATCCAGTTCGGTCTTCGCGATCATCGTGAATGATTTCAGCTCTTCATCGGTCGGTTGACGCCGGAACGCGCGGCGTGCAAATCGACTGATGATGGTGTTGAGATGGTGCATGGCCGGCAGTGGCAATTCGATGCCATGCGCTGGTGAGTGCTCGGACTGCTGCGGTTGATTGGCCAATGGTTTGATGGTCACTCCCCGTAGCAATTCTGTTACGCTCGGGGGTGGCCAAGCATCCATCAGTGGTCCTTCGACCCGGTAAGAACGGATTGCCAGGCCCTTTCCTGTATAGCCATCAATTCCGTTGGCCATGATGTACTGCATGTCAGTTCCGTCACCCATCACAAACGCGGGATAAAAAGAATCACCTGGGTGCAGGATCGCCGATATTTCATAGGTCTGCGGATCGCCCGGTTCGACGTCAAATGCAGCCAGCAATCGAGTCGAGCCTCCAGCCCCTTTGCAGATGACTTTCATCACGACAGGCGAATTCGACCGATAGGCATCGGCGCGAATTGTGATTCGATATTTTCCCGATATCGGTACATCAAATCCATGTGCGTGAGAGGGTAGCAGGAAGTCGTTTTCGGTGAACAGCACCACGCCTTTACCCAGGCGCAGATAGATGCCACCACCATCAATGAAGGTTTTTCCATCGTGATAGGCCAAACGTGGACTGTTCGGAATGTCAATTTCAAAATCGCGATAGGGATTGGCATTGAATCGCAGAGCAGCATCGATTGCTCGATCCGAACTCTTCATGTATGCCGCCATGTGGACTGCACTCAACCTTTGGTTTGCCCCAATGGTATCGAAACGTCCTGAATCATTTTCTGCGGGCAGTTCTGCAGAAACCTGATCATTGATTAGCAACAAGTCACGAATCGTATTGGCATATTCGAGATTAGTGAGTCGTCGAGCAGGAACGCGTCCCTGTCGATCTTGCCTCGCCAGGCTCGCTTGATGAAGGTCATGCTGAAGCTGCTGCATTGCCACATGCAACTTATCCGCAGCTGGCTTGGGTTCGGTAGCAGGGGGCATGTCACCGGCGGATAACCGATCGAAGATATCTTCCCACACCTGAAAGTTTGACGGATCGTCCAGTGTGAATGTGACAGTCGATAAATCAAGCGGTGTGTCACCACCCTTCTGATGACATTGCAAGCAGGAACTATCCAGAAGGTCGTGAACACTCGTGGGTATCTCACCACCAGCAACGCATTCATGCGGGCAATTCAGCGAAAGGATGAGGGGCAGCAGGCATGCCAGAGTGATTTTGACGTATGACATCAGTTCTTCTCGCTCACGCAATACAGGTGCTGCTTGGTGCGCAAGTAAAGCGTTTTGCCTACTGCGATCGGCGATGCCATCATCCCCTCGTCCAAACGGTTCGTCGCAATGACTTTGGGGTCGCCGCCTTTTGCCGCGATGCGTACCACCGACGATCCTCCAGTTCGATCAAATAAATAGATCAAGTCACCCACAACGATGGGTGACGAACAGAAATCGCCCCCAATCCTTTTTTTCCAGTTCAGTTCTCCGGTTTCTTCATCAAGCGAGGTTAACACACCATTGTCAGTCACAAAAACAAGCTGGTTGAAGATTCGAACGGGTGACGTGGTGGCAGGACCTGATCTCTGGAAAACCCATTTGACGCCCGATAACGTGATGTCTCCCTTGCCATCAAGCTCGACCGCGGTGATGGAGGGATTTGCGAATCCATCTACCACGAAAGCAACTTCACTGGATGCAACAGGTCGTGGAACCGCGCTGAACCCGGGGTACCGCAAAGACCAGATCTCACGGCCAGTTGCCGGATCGTAGCAATAGCATCCCTGCGCTGCGGCGCTGATCACGCGGTCCTGACCCTTGAGCTGAACCAACAATGCCGTGGTAAATGCCTTGCGGGCGAAATCACCCACTTCCGACAAGTCCAGTGAGCGTTTGCATCGCCAAACAGTTTTGCCTGTCGCTGTATCAAGAGCCAGAACATACTGTTGGTCTCGTCCATCGCAGTGAAGTACCAAACGGTTCTTGCATAACAGAGGCGATGAACCGGGCCCCTCCTGATGATCAAGATTGACATCCTGACGCGACCATGCCTTCGTGCCATCGCGTGCATCGACGGCCGCTACCCCATAGGTCCCGAACGAAAAGTAGACGCGTTGCCCGTCTGTCACCGGTGATGGCGATGCATAGCTGTTCAATGCATTGGATGCCTCCATGTTCTGAATCTCGAACAACAGGATCCGGTGCTTGATTTTTCCTGTTTTGCAATCAATCGCGATGGCGAAGAGTTGATGCCCTTCCTGTTCAGCAGATGACATCCACAACAGTGGGCCGGTGATGACCGGTGTGGACCAACCACGTCCCGGAACAGCCGTTTTCCAAGCGATATTGTTTGACTCGCTCCAGCGAATGGGGACGTCGGTCGCGTTCGTGATACCGTCCAGCGTGGGGCCACGAAAATCAGGCCAATGCTCCGCTGCGATGCACTGTGACCAGATCGCCAAAAGTAAAACAACGCTCGACTGACGTACCATTTTCTGTTGACCGATGGGAAGAAGCCTCAAGGGAAGCACTGCAAAATAAAATCGGATTATACACTGCCAACAAATCGCTTTGCCACTTGGAATGCCGGCCATGAGACTCCGTAACGAGCCAAGCAGGACGGTTGTGGTCGAGGGTCAGGGCATCAATACCCTGCAGCATGCCGTTCCAGCACCCTGCAGTTCCAGGCGAAAATACACCAAGGTGAACAGTGCGGAAAGGAAAAAGACAGACAGCCCGGTTTCCCAAAATTTCCAATGGATGGTGGCCGGGGAATGGCTGTTCCCGTTCCCTCTGTTTCCTGTCTATTTCCTGTCTCTACGTCATGGTTTGGATTCAGCAGCGAGATTCTGCATACTCAGGGGACTGAAACCTTGTTCACTGTGATTCCATTGTTGTCGGATTGGTAAAGACCGTCAGTTCCGAGGATCCACCATGAATTGCCAGAAGATGATGTCGTCAAATCAGCTGCTGCGATCGCGATCGTTCCAGCGACAAGTTTCTTTTCACTGATGGCCCAAGTCCAGACATCACCACCAAGATCACAGCGTGAGATGTGTCCGGGTTTCTGGGGATTCAGAGCAGCAACAAATTTGCGTGTGCACAACTGCGAACCTGCGATGCTGCCTCCCAGGGCTGTGTATGGCCTCAGTGAGTCGACTTCGAGTGAGGTCGAATACAGAAAACTGTCGGTGCCTTGTGAGAGGCTGTAAAGCAGTCCGTGGGAAGTTCCGTAAAGCCACACATGTGGATTGCAACGCAGTGACAAGGCGTTGAAGTAGCCAAGGTCAGAACGTGACGCTGTTTGTCGGAATGTTTTGCCATTATCGTGGGACACATGCACCATCGATTGTTGCTCCGGCGTTGACATGCTTGGTTTGCCGCGTCCCAGCAGGGGCATGAACCGATCCGGGCATGTGACGGCTTCCATCACGGTTTGTCCGAATTGATTCTGGAAATAGGGGTTCGCGTGGAGAGCCGTTACCCGTTGCCCTTGTAACCCCAGCTTGACCCAGTTTTTTCCAGCATCGTCACTGCGGAACAGCCCGCGTGTTTCGCAGCCTGCAAAAATGGTTTCCGGATTCATGGGCAGGAAAGCGAGTACTTCACCGCAAATCGCTGAGGGTCCGACCCCGTCAAAATCACAGTCCAACGACAATTGCTGCCAGCTTTTTCCGCCATCGATGGTGCGAAACAGGCCGCCACGATTACCGCCGTCTGCGTCCGTTTTTCCTGCGGCTCGTAGCATGATGTCAGGATTCGTTGGATGAATGGCGACGCTGCGAACAGCGTTTGCCGCACCTTGCAATGTGCCGTTGGCAGGTGTCCATGTTTTGCCACCATCCTGTGATCGCAAAAGTCCCCGGTTGGGTGTCCGCAAAACGACGACTGCCGGAGCGGATGGGGCAACGATGACACCGGTGAGCTGGGCAGTGCTGGTGCCGGTTGCCGCGACGACCGTGGGGACAAGTTCAGGTGGCGTGCCCGGCGTGAGCGAAATATTCGAGACGGAAGCCCGGAAGTACATTTGCGCATCCTGTGGCAGAGCACGAAATACAATTCCAGCACCAACCGTGGACGGTAAAGGTTTGAAGTGACGTGCGCCAAAGGTCCAGTCCTGTCCATCTGGCGAGGTCCAGGCGGTCCAAACATTTTCCTTTCGGGTGATCCGCAACCATGGATGACCAGCAGGTAAACGTTGGTAGCTCTGTCGTGTTCCCGCGCCGTCACCATGTTCGGGTGTGGTGCGGAGACCGTTACGGGCCACCTGCATCAGGCCAAATTCGCGTCCCCAGCCATAATTGTTTTTCTCCGGATGTTCGCGTACCGTCAGCCCAACCCACGAACTGCCGTTGACCGGTTCGCCTTGCAGACCCGCCACATGGTCAATTTTGCAGCTTAACGTGAAGTCACCGCTGATTGAACGGCTCAGCACGTGCTCACCCTCGCCGACAAAGGAAAATGCGTCCGGCGATTCCTGAAGCAGATTGAAGGTTGAGTCCGATTCTCCCGCGTTGCTCAGATCCCAATCCGTCGGTGGTTTCATCGCTACCGAGATGGGAATCGACTCGCTATCAATGGTGTGGTTCCCGTCGAAAAAAATACGGGCCCAGACATGGTGCTTTCCACCTGGCAAAACGCCTTGATAGGAAAGCTGTGAACCCTCGCTGGAACTGATTTGCATCTTGTCAAAGTAGAACAGGATGCGCTCCATCTGGTGACCATTTGCGATCACGTTCACGTCTGCCTTGACGCCGCCTTGGGAGTCCGTGTCAACCACGATCTCGACTTTGGGGATTTGGTCCTTTGCTGTGTGCAGTAATGCTGATGAAGGTATTTCCTGACGTGGCAGTCCCGGACCTTCCCATTCGAGTTGAAAAAAAGGTTTGTTTCGATCAACAAAGTAATCAATCGACAGCGGGTGGTCTCCTTGTGCCAGATGCAATCCTGTCACCTTGTCCTCGGGGCCATGCAGTCCATCCCATACGATCGCATTCTTCGCATCGATCTGGATTTGGTAGCCATCGGTTCCTTTCATGCAAAGAAGGTAAAATCCTGTTTTGGGTACCCGTAATATGCCGCGAAACCGAAAGCCATAACCTTCACGTCGTTCACCGCGCAGTTCAATGTCAAAGCCATTGCATATCCCCTGTTGAACGAGGCGACCACTTTCAATTTCATCAAGCGATAGCCAGTAGTGTCGTTCATTCCGGCTATGCTCAGCTGCCTCACAGGCTGGATAGATGATATTTTCGTGGCGGTCATTTTCTTTGTGCCACAGTTCGTAAGTCAGCCCCGGAGCGGTCGGGGATTCGATGGCTTGGGAAGGCGGGTCCGATGTTCGGGCGTTGACGATGATTGGATCGATGGTCTGATCAAAAATGTCAGTCATGGAAAACCGGATGGTGGGGCTAGCGACGTTTGCATCGATGATGGCGTGACGTGTCACTGGCATGCGTTTCTGATGCACGGTGACGGGATTACCCCGGCATTCCGGGTTGTCGAATACTTCGATCTGGAATTCGTATTGGGGGGCCGCCGTATCAGGGATGGTCCACGAAACCAGCACCTGTTTGCCATTGGTTTGAACGTCAATGTTTTTGATCTCGGGTGAGTCAAGAGCAGGACGTTCTGGCTGCTTGATCGTAAAGGAGTACTTACTGCCTTCAGCAAGCGGATTTCCTGTTAGCAATTGTGGCACCATGGCAGGATTACTACTGAGTTCCATCGCCAGTGTTTGTCCGTTATCCAATTTGTTGACGACCCAATGGTTCTTGAGTGTCAGGCCTTTTTGAACATCAATGGTCACCGTGTCCGATTTGCGCCATTGGTTGTCTTTTCGGTAATAGCCGAGCCTGCGATGGATCGATCGTGCTGAGCGGCATTCGTTTCCGAAATCTTCGAGGAACCCCGCGTTTCCTGTAAAGGCTTCTGCCGCGACGGGAAGTCGCATGATCCCGTACAGGTACCATCGACCCTCTTGGACATCCTTGACCCAGCGTCCCATGTAGG
>PKCN01000167.1 GCA_002862205.1 Planctomycetaceae bacterium
AGAATTTGAACTCAAGGCCACAAAGTGGCCTGCTTCCCAATCAAGTGGCAGGCAGGATCAGGATTGCTCCGGCAGCCACTCTGGTAGCGTTTGGATGGCAAAAAGATCCATCTTGGCAATGATGAACTGTGGTGTTCATCTCAAGGTTGCATTTCTGGTGATCGGTAAGCTCAATCAGGTGGGGTCTGCTCACGCTGGCCACTTTTTGCTTCTCCCTATCAACGAACTTAAATCCACAGCAGTGATTCTTCCACAGATGGGCGGCGGGGAGCCAAAACGGTTGCTGGTGAGTTGTTCATTGGTCCACTCGCAGATAAGACTCCGTTACTTTGACAACCCAAGTTTCTTGTTTGGACTGGCAGATGCTATAGTAGTGGGCCATTGAGTCGGAGTTGTCTGGTTGAGTCAATTGCATGGCAATCTTTTCTTTTCAATTCGATGCGATTCGCTAACGTAAACGAAGCGTTCATTATGCGGGTGGAGAGTGCTTATGAGTCATCAAGTGATCAGTTGCCCGGGTTGTGCAGTCAAGCTCAAGTTCACGTCCAATGCCCTGCAAACGACAGTGAATTGCCCGAAATGTGGCGAAAAATTTTCAGTCAACACTCAGGAAACGAAAGACGAAATTATCGAAGTCGAACCTGTCAGCGAATACGAGATCGCTGATAGCGTTGTTGCGACTGGAGTAACGCTGTCAGACAGTTCCAACTTTGGGCTCACTGCACTGCTGATTCTGCTGTTGGTTCTTCTGCCCATGGGAATCATTGTGAGTGGTGTTTACCTCGCTTACGATGCGTTCACTTCTGGCGAAACAGAGATCGCACAAAGTGATACCAGAGCGGCAGCAGCACCGCAGAGCCGAATCAAAACTGCGCGACGTCGGGATGCGATAGCGACACAACCGGACCCGCTGGGGCACCTGGAATCAGGGCCTGTAGATTCTTCGGTCCCGGCGAAGCCTGTGCGACCACCCGCAAAGCGAAATGTTGCACCACCGCCAGAAAGCAGTACGCAGCCCGATGAGGGTCTTATTGCACAGAAGCCAGTCACAGAGGAACCCACGCCAAAGGAATCAGCACCAGAAGGCCCGGCAACTGGCGAACCGGTAACTGGCGAATCGGTAACTGGCGAACCGGTAACTGGCGAACCGGCAACTGGCGAACCGGTAACTGGCGAATCGGCACCGGGTAAAACCGAGCCGCATCAGCCTGCGGTCATTGTCGAGAATTTCGAAGAGCTAAAGTATCACTGGGTGCAAGGTGATGAGCATGTATATTCCATGAGCATCACTGCGGGTGAAGGCGTTGCAATGGACACTATCCACGGCCAGTGCACCTACAAGGTCAGCAATGGTGGTCTGGAGCAGAATGAGGAAGTCGAAGCAACGGGAACCGGCTTTGTGGTTGCGGCCGATGGCTACATTGCGACCTGCGCGCACGTGGTCGCTGGGGCGCGAGTGATTGACGTCGTGATTGGTGATAAGAGTTACCGCGGCAAGGTGGTTGTTAAGAATGCTCAGCTTGATCTTGCTATTTTGAAGATCGAAGCGTCTGGTCTGAGTGTTCCACATTTGGGTGATTCAGATCGTGTGCAGTTGGCCGAAAGTGTAAGGGCGTTTGGGTTTCCCCTTTCCTCGGTGTTGGGAACGGGGCTCAAGTCCGCCTCGGGCGAGGTTTCGGGGATTGTGACGCATCCCAGACACGGCAAGCAGATTCAGACAGACGCCCCTATCAATTCTGGTAACAGTGGTGGTCCCATGGTGAACGAGTTCGGGCAGATCATTGGCATCGCCAGCAGCAAAATCGCTGCCCGTTTTGCAAGTTCGGTAGGATTTGCAGTGCCCATCAATGAACTGAAAAAGATGCTTGTCCAACACGGCCTGAAGGTTCCCTCTGCAGGCCTCGGAGAAAAGATTGCTGGCCCTGAACTGGCAAAGAAGGTCACACCCTCCGTTGCTTTTATCAAGGTAAAAAGTGTGTTGGGCGGGCGGGTTTTTGATCTCAAGTACTCGAGTTATTACTCCGTGACGAAGGCATATGATCCAAGTCAGGCCCGCATCAGTCGCTCGCCTTTTCCGAGTAACGAGCGCGACACTGGAACCGTTAGGGTCAACTCGGTAGGGGAAGTGATTGAGTTTCAAGGCAAGAGTAACTTGCCGTTTTTGTTGGGGCCACTAGCGCAGTTGTTTATCCAGCCGGTTGATCCCGACGGCAACAAGGCATGGTCTACCGAGAGCGAAGGGAAGATCAGCATAGTCAAAAAAGCCGAGACTCCAGATCCACTCAGACGAGGGCTACCGCGTGGCCTTGCACGCCCATTTGGGCCAGGTGGGCCCCGATTCTCGGGGCTGCCGCGGAACCCATTCCAACGTGAAGAGCCGGAGGAAACGGTCACGGATATCGGTGCGATCGAACGGGTGAGTTACGAGATTACTGAGGTGGATGGGGACCGGGTGACCATCCGCAAGAAGTATCAGTTTGTCACGCAGGACGATGAGGAGCGGCCGTATTTCAATGTCAAGGGAGTTGGTACGGTTGTGTTTGATCGTAAAGTTGGAATGCCGGCAAAAATGACCTATCGGGCTACGATCACCAAGAATGACGAAGACGGTTCTTTTAGTGTGCCCCTGAACGTAAGTTACGAACTGAAAGACCCTGAGGAAGTCAAACGCCAGCGTGAAGAGACGCGTGCGCGGATTGCCGAGCAAAACCGGAAGCAGGAAGAGTGGCGAACTGTTCCGAATGCAGAAAATGTGGAAAAGGCGCTTGCTGATGTCGAGGCACGGTCAATGAGCATCGGTGTGATCAGTCCCATGCAAGAACTCGCAACAGTGGCCATCGTTCCTGAAAAACGTACCAAGGTCATGGAAATCGCGAAGCAACACATGGCCTACAATAACGATTTCGTCGCAGGCAATGCCGCGGAAATCGTCGCCAAGTGGTCCACGAGAGTACATATCGAAACTCTCAAAGAGATTTTTCTTGAACGTAATTTGAGCTATCGCAAGGCAAAGAAGATAGCAGCCCACCAACTGATCGAGCTCGACGAACTGGAGTTTTATCCGAGCATGGTTGGTGAGATGGAGGATACCGGTTTTCGTTACGAATTGAAGAAAATCCTCATCGAAGCCGGGCCGGAAATCGAACAAGCGATTCTGGATGCATTCGAAAAATTCAGTGACAATTCGATCCGTCGGAATCTGTTGGACGTTCTCAAAGAGGTCGGCACCAGGAAAAGTATCAAACTACTCGAAGAGCTTGAGAAACAAAACGGTTCTTTGAACTACCCCGCTAAACGTGCACTCGCGGAAATTCGAAATCGGTAAGTGAAAAACAACATGTCGAAATTGAGTCACAACGTAAATTTCTTTTCAGCATATGGTAGTTAATTTGACTCTTCTTGAAGCGATCATTTCATTCTTTCCTTGTTAGAAGAAGGGATGATTGATTAGTCCCCGCAATCGTGGTTGGCTTGACTGCATTTTACCGGCGCCAGCTGGCAGGTTTGTTGCGATCCTTGCTGGAGTCAAAAAAGTATCGAGCAGCCTTGTTCAGCCAAGGCAAAAGTCGCCAAGTCGCGGTTTGGTTTAGCCGCTTTCATCGAGAAAAATCTTACAGACAACTATTTGATAAAGAGAAAAATTTTAAATTGGTAGTGCGAGCACCATGAAAGCCGCGACACACCTGCTTGGCTACACGGGTATCGCGATCTGCTACTCACAAAGTGAGTGTCCGTTCTTCGAGCGTGTGGTAACGGAGTGTCTCGCGAGGATTGCTTGATCCCAAACAGGGGCAAGGCTGCTCTATGAAATTGCCAGCAGCATGCTTGCTGCAAGGAGTGCAGGTGAGGGAGGTTTTGCCACTGAGGCGAAGGTCACCATTCACCTATTGAGCGAAAAAATTGAAATTGCACTTAAGAATTTTCCGTACAGGACGAGTGCAAGTGATGCGAGTGTGAATTATCAAAATGCGTAGAGAAACTTGATGCTGGCTGAAGCTTTCAGGGAGCCAGGTTCGATGTTTCTCTGGCAGGGTAGCGGGAACAAGCATGCCTCCGCGAATCAAATTACATGTTCCAATGCCATTGCAAAACGGAATTCAGGGCTTGACACACCACCCTTTGTGGGGCTTGCCCACGAATTGATACACGCATGGCACGGCTTGAATGGGGAGAAGAAGACTTCGGTCTCCGAGGAAGAGAGCCGCACAGTGGGTACTGATGAGTATGCCGGTGAACTGGTATCCGAAAACGCGTTTCGCGCCGATGCCACGCTTGAAAAGCGTGAATCCTAGTGAAGAATCGAAAGATTCTTATTGTTGGCGGGAAAGGTGGTGTGGCTGCATTCATTCAACAGGCATATTCTTCAGCATGTTGAGACCATGGCTTTCGACGGTGTCCCGCAGACAGGCTGTTCTGACTTGCGTTCGACTTTTTCAGAGTTCCACGCCGCTTGACCATCGATGGCTTCATGCCCCGTAATTGACTCGCCAGCGAGAAACGGTCTGTGTGCATGGATTGAGGACTTCGGACTTTGATCTATCTTCAAACTGCCGGTAGCTTCTTGCCGCTGCCGATTTCAATATCGGCTTGACGCTGATCTGGTCCCAATCGAGTTGTCGCTGAGGCATTGTGAATGTCCTCTACCGGCAGCCAACACGATCAAGATTCTCTCATTCACAATTATGTAATTCGATGAGGAGATTTCACACAGATAGAACAAGCATTGGGCGACTGAGTATGCTGTTGATCGTGTGGTTGCGACCTTCCCAGTGTGGAATCCCAGTGTGGAATCCCAGTGAGTGCAAGCATTGTGAATGCGTTCTGATGTGATGGGTTGGTAATCGACCATTTCATGATGCAGTTAAATGAGCTGGCCGTGCCTCTTTGAGCCAACTCGCCAACTGGCATGCGGGGGAAAAAGTAGCTACTCTCTAGTACTCTCAATGAACAAGAGCGATTCATGTCGAGTGGCCAGTTGGCTTACAGGACGGGAGCTTTCGAGTACCGTTCGCGGTCAGTTGTTTGCGGAGAATATTTTTCTGGAACCATGGGGTGCGAACTGGATTCGGATGAATTGTGATTCCGGGGTTGCGTGAGATGATGGCCGAAGAGGGTTTCATGCAACGGGTATCCAAACAGTAGACAGGTTGCGATGTGATTTCTGGAGCTGCTTTGGTAAGAGAGTCTGGACCTGGTGACAATGAAAAACAGTAGCGATCACGGGGAAGACAATTCACCGTTTTTTGACGGTGGCGACACGGGGTGCGGGGAACTTCTGCTGGATTTGTTGCTATTCATGAAACAACAGTCTGGCAACTGCATCGTGCGGGTGCGTGCACTTGACTCTGGGGCACCGTTGGAAATTCCGGCGTGGTGTCGTTTAACGAACCATGAACTGATTTCAAGCGAACATCCGATTTACGTAATCAAACGAACAAGTTCACAAGGAAATAGAAATGAGTGATACCTTCTGCGTTACCATCAACTCGTGCAAGGAAAATGGGGACAAGGCGACGGTTGGGTTTGTCGTAGCCACGGCCGCATTGGGTTCCGGCAAGGATACGATGGTCTTCTTAAGCACTGACGGAGTCTGGGCTGCGGTCCATGAAGAAGCCGCCAAGGTGGTAGAGGGGGGACCATTCAAGCCACTCGCCGAGTTGATGGAGAATTTCATCAATGCTGGCGGCAGGGTGGTTGCCTGTGCTCCCTGTTGTAAAAAACGTGGGATCGAGCAGGACCAGTTGTTCGACAAAGTCGAAATCGCTGGTGGCGCAGTGTTGGTGGAATGGCTCAGTAATGGATCCCCGAACGTCAGTTATTAGGTGTCGACTATCCCATGGCAACAAGGGAAAATATTCCAACGGCAGACCACGTTTTCGATGGTGGCTCGATGGACTGTGGTTCCGGGTTGATTCTTTTGATCCGCCAGAACATGCTGCAAGTACCCCCTGGTGGTGTTCTGGAAATACGCAGCAGTGAGCCAACGGTGGAGTCGGAGTTGCCACCCTGGTGCCGAATGGCTGGTCATGTCCATCTGCGAAGTGCCAATACTGGAAAAACAACTTGGCAACACTGGGTTCAGCGTGGAACGGTTGACGAGGCAGAGCAAACAGAGCTTGAAGCTGACAAGAAAAAGGTACAACAGTTTCAATGGAGTTTACGTGCGAGGGCAACCGATGCTGGAACAACCGTCTACTCGCGGAACTTTTCATGGAAAATGGGCAGTACGATTGATTTTGACCGTGCTGGAGAAACTGTCAGTACGCTTGAACATTTTTTTGGAGCTTTGCTGTCTGACGTCATCTACTGTTTTTCAGTGCGTTGTAGTCAGAACGGGATTTTGATCGATGATTTGGAAGGCACAGCGAATGGAACGCTTCATAGTCCATTGGCCGCGGTCGGAGTTGAATCGGGTGATTCATCGGTGAAAGAGATCAAGCTGGTGGTTTATGTTACTTCGCCAGCGGCGTCGGCTGATGTGCAGCGGGAATGGGATCAGGCGTTGGCCAGTTCACCGGTGTTTCAAACCTTGCAGAAGTCCTGCGAAATTGATCCCAGAATCGTCCTCCTCTGATTGAGTTTCTGATGCATTTCCCCGTGACACAAGTTGGCTCATGGCCTCGTTCGCCCAAATTGCTTTCAGGGCTTCGTGAGAAACGTAGTGGCCGCATGACGGGCGAGGAATTCCAGCAACTGGCGGATTGGGAAATAAAACGTTGTGTCGATTTCCAGCATCAGGCTGATGTTGATTTTGTGGTGGATGGCGAGCTTCGCAGAGATAATTTCTACTCGTTTATCACGGACAAAGTTGAAGGCACTCGGTTGATGTCATTGGCAGAGATGCTGGATACGGTGGAAGACAAAGCTGCGTTTGAAGAGATGCTGCAAACGCTCGATGCACCCGCCTTTGCCATTCGTAATCCAACCTGCACTGGAAAGTTGCAAAGACGCGAACCGCTGGCCGTCGAGGAGCTGAAGTTTCTGCGCACTCTGACAGATCGTCCCGTCAAAGTAACGTTGCCGGGTCCATATCTGTTGACTCGGGCGATGTGGGTTACGGCTTATTCTCAAGACGCGTATGGTGACAAACCAGCGATGGCGGATGATATTGTCGCGATTTTGAGAGAGGAGCTTTCCGAACTCATTGCCGAGCATGTGGAATTCATTCAGTTTGATGAACCCGTTTTGACAGAAATTGTGCACAGTGGCGATGACAAGCGGCGGACGTTCATGTGAGCGACTCTTGCAACCCGCCGTGATGCGGGTGACGAACTGGCTTATGCGGCCGAACTGATGAATCAGGTTGTCGACGGATTTGAAGATCAAGTGCGACTGGGGATTCACGTCTGCCGTGGTAATTGGTCCAAACGCGAAGACGTCCTGATTACAGGTGACTACCAACCTCTGGTCGATTGTTTTTCGCAAATGAAGGTCCGGCAACTGGTTCTGGAATATGCGACTCCGCGGGCCGGCGATCTTGCCATCATTGGCCGGGAGCTTGCGGATCGTGAAATTGGGCTGGGAGTGTGCAATCCTCGCACCGATAATGCAGAGTCCGTCGAGTTGATAGGACGCAGGATTCGGGAAGCCCTCAATTTCTGGTCACCAGACCGTATTTTCCTCAATCCAGACTGTGGTTTTGGCTGTTTTGCCAACCGGTGTGTCAATGAAGAACACGTTGCGTTTGAAAAACTCAAAGCAATGGTGGCGGCGGCTAAGCTGGCACGCGCGGAATTGTCAGGTTAGTGAAAAATGGTCGGCATTGGATGGCTGGCGCCACGCAGATGTGCATCAGGCCGGTGCATGTCATGGTGAAGTGGGCATGCGTGTTGCCGGGTTGGTTCTGTTGCCAAGTTGGTTCTGTTACCGGATTGGTTCTGTTACCGGTTTACTGCACGTGTTTAAATATCAAGCACACAGGGCAAATGAACCCACGTCAGTTGGCTGACGAAATGGGTTTGGATGCGAACTCTTTTGGGCGAACAGCGTGACTCCAGTCGATCTTGTTCTCGTGATCGTCTGAGTGCAGTGCATGAAGCTCATCGCGAGTGAGTGCATCGAGCCAGGTCAGGTCAAAGGTGCCTTCATGCTGTCCAGAAGAAAGGTGCTTTACCATGGCTTCGCGACTTGGGTAGCGTTTTGCGACCGTCCACCAGCTTGCGCGGTGGGGATACTTTGCGTCGACGATGGGCTCGTCTGATTTCATTTGTTCAGAGTAGGCAACCTGAGCAATCGTCGAGACTTTTTTGGGGATCGCCGTGGACTGGGCGGCTGCGCTGGTCAGTACAGCGTTGCGGATTTGCTTGGAGTATCCGTACCAGACGCGGTACCGGTTTCTACCCACAGGCACACTTATTTTGGGGTGCTTTCGTAGTTGTTTATGTCTTGTTTCGCTGATCGCATAATCCGCAAAGACCCCTGCCTTGATATCGGCCCGCAACTGGGACGCCGATGCATTGTCCGTTTTTTGGAAATCCATCTTGATCACCAGTCGGCAGATTTCCTGATCTTCCAGCTGCTTGTTTTGGCTTGCCAGTGCATTCTGTTTCGACGCCAGTGCCTTCTGTTTCGACGCCGGTATTAGCTTTACCGCAGGGGCGACTGCATTCACATTTCCAGTGGCCTCTTGTGCTTGCACAAGATTGGTCGCCATCGCGAACGCGGTAAGAAAGACGGAAATCCTGGCAAACCAGATTGTGGTCAGGGAAACGTTCTTGTGTGCCTTTTTGTGGGGCAATTTCCAGCCAGTTGGTAAATGGTTGTCAAGCATTGTGTAATTCTCGGAATTCGACATGGCACTCTCTTATGCAGCACAACATCCACTTGACTTGTCAGACCAGCTCATGACAGCGCCGCCTCACCATGCGAAGTTGCTGGCACTGAGGTGGATTCAAGAGGTGGATTCAACAGGTCCATCTTTCAGGTTTCAGTATGTGCTCGTATCGACTTGCGTATTCGTGAGGCTGCGCGAGAAAGGCTCACTCGAAAAGGATACGTGGGTGGGCTTGGTGGCAGGTATTTCAAAATTTAGCAGATCTTCATGCTCGCCGCCCAATTGTTCAGGCACTGACTCTACCTCTGGGTGAGTTTCATGGTTTGAGCAGGTTCGTTCAGTTGGCGATGAGTTGCCACTTTGGGGGGCACTGCAGGCACAGTCAGGCTTTACTGAAAAGAATTGCTGGAAGAAAGAGCCAGGGTGGCTGTATCTCCAGCACTGCGTTGGCATGGGGACCCACCATGTCTACCTCAAGTCCGAGTTGTCTCGCATCAACCCTACCATGTTTACGGCTTGCGTAGCCATCATCTGTGATGCTGTTTCTTCTTGGGTGTTCTGTCAATGTCAGACGCTGGTTTCTCGAGATCAGATTCAAAAGGTTGGGGCGATTGCGGGGGATGTAGTGTCCCGGGGATGCATTATCCAAGCGAAGGCTGTTGGTTTGAATCGTTGGGCAAAGTGTCGCACCGATGCTCAGAAAAAGTCTTTGACTTTCGAGTCTCGGAAACCCCTCCTAGGTGAGAGAGCTGTTGCAGCTTTGGGCGAGCTGAAAGGCGCGTTAGAGAACTTAGGTTGCGAGATATGGGGTTACTTGCCGCCAAACACTGCTTCCGACTGTTGGAGAGCCTTTCAGCTTAGTAGCCAAAAGCAGCACAACCCCTGCGAAAACGAACGAGCATTGTCGCAGTGGGATTATGTGAAAGTGCAAAACTACGATGGTTTAGCATGAGAGTTCAGGCTACGTGGACGACAAGCCGCTGCCCGGCTGTCTCGTGTCGGGCACGCTCTGGGTTTCCTGTCCGATGTGTCGGTACCTTTAAGTGCAAAACACATGTAGATGCAGGGGAGTTGCGTGTGCGAGGCGTGGGTCGCTATGCTGTCTGCCCTCAGAGAGGCCGTGTGTGATATTGCTTCTCGCAAGGTTTATTGAGTAACGACCGCACAAATGATGACGTCTGAAAGAAAGTTCCACGAAGGTCTGCCCGACATCCAGTCCTCTGGTGACGATCGCAATATCGCGATCAGTAGGGTAGGAGTCACCTCGATTCGTTGGCCAATTCGATTTGTATCATCTTCCCATCAGGGAATCGCTGAACAATCGACCGTTGCAAGCTTCGATATGTTTGTTTCGTTGCCGGCAGATCGAAAAGGGACGCACATGTCCCGTTTTTTGCAGCTTTTGAGCGATTGGGATTCTCACTTCTGCATTGAGTCACTCAAAGGCTTTTGCCAGAGCATCTGTGAAAAACTTGATTCTGAGGATGCTTGTTTGACTGTGCGATTTCCATATTTTGTGGATCGATTAGCACCAGTCACGGGAGAATCTGGAAAGATTCAGCTCGAGGTTACGATTGACGTCAAGCGTGGAAGTCAAAATGATTTGGTGATGACTGTTACGGGGCCGGCGACCAGTCTGTGTCCCTGCTCCAAGGAAATATCGGAGCGGGGAGCACATAATCAACGATGCAAGTTGGCGGTGAGCTTTCGGTTCAAGGAACAGACCGAAATTTCGATCGAAGAATTGTATGAGATGATGGAGCAGTCTGCTTCGACGCAAGTTTTCCCAATCTTGAAGCGGCCAGATGAAAAATGGGTCACGGAGGCCGCGTATGACAATCCAAAGTTTGTCGAAGACATCGTGCGCGATTTGGCTTTGGCTTTGAGTTGTGACGATCGTATAGCCTGGTACCGTTGTTCGTCCGAAAATTACGAATCAATTCATCAGCACAATGCGTTTGGCGAAATTGAGAGTGATCCTGATTTCGGGTCCATCTGATGAACGAAGCGTTCTGCCCCACCCTCATGCTGGCGTAACACGTGAAGCGACCATTGAATGTTTGCTTGCCCAGCACCATGGTTGAAAGAGGCGACGACATGAATCGGAGTTCGTTGCATCGTCCTTGATCACCGAGGAATCAAACATCACACACTCTGCCGCGTGTGAGGAAGTTGATCACTGGTCTGATCCAACCAGATCAGTTGTGTTCACGCGGCGGGACGACTTTTGTAAGGCATCATTGACAGTTTTGATGCCCAGTTCACGCGTGGTCGATCGCTTGCAGGTGCAGGCAGTTCAGGCAGCGTTTGACACTTCCGATGGTGATTCTTCTCTGGTCGTACCCTCATTGATCTGAAAAACCCGATCGGCTGATTGCGATACTGCCGTATCATGAGTAACCAGGATGATCGTTTGACCTTCCGCACACAGGCGATGAAAGGCCTGGATGATGGAATCACGCGACCCCGGATCAAGATTTCCGGTGGGTTCATCTGCGAGAATTAAATTCGGACGCATTGCAAGAGTTCTTGCCATTGCAACACGTTGTTGCTGACCGGCACTCAGTTCGCAGGGTTTGTGATCCATGCGATTTCCTAAACCAAGTTCCTCAAGAAGTTGTGTTGCCTGCTTTTTCTGGTTGGCTCGATTCGTTCCATAGAGCGCCATGGGCAACTGTACATTTTCAAGTGCGTTCAGATAGGGAACCAGATTGAAGCTTTGGAATAAAAAGCCTATCTGTTCGTTTCTGAGGCGGGATCGTTGTTTGATATTGAGTTCATAAAGAGAGTGCCCATTGAGCACGATTTGGCCTGACTTTGGGGAAAGCATTCCCCCGATCATTGACAGCAGGGTGGATTTTCCACTGCCACTGGGACCCACAATGGCGATGAATTGGCCCTTTCCAATATTCATTGACGTGGGTTGAAGCGCGTGAACAGTCCTGCGTCCTCGCGTATAGTCTTTGCAGATGGATTTGATTTCAAGCATGAGTTTGATTCGCGAATCCAGAGTAAGTTTCAAGGTGCTGGCAAGTTTCAATGACCAAGAGAGATTCAGTGTGAGCTTTTCTCAGGCATCCTGAAAACAGAGGCAAGGGTCAAGATGGGCAGCCTTTCTCGCAGGGGGGTAACTGGCAAGCACGGCGACGAGCACTGCAATCATCAAGCCGGCAATCACTGATTCGATTGATACGGTCGTTGCTACACCGACAAATCTGGGACCTGCGACGTAGGCAGCGAGGATGCCGAGGGCCAAGCCGCACAGGCCACCGATACTTCCAATTGCCACTGCTTTCATCAGAATCATTCGGCTTATCATGCTTGGTGTAGCACCCAATGCCATCAGGGTGCCAAGTTCGCGCCGGCGTTCTGCAACATTTGCAAACATCACACTTGCGATACTTGCCCCACCAAGCAGGACCAGAATTCCAAAGATTGCGTAGGAAAGACGCTTCATCACTTGATTCACCATGATTTGCGTTTCCAGGATTTGAGAGATCGTTACCACGCGAGCATCCGGCAACAACTCATCAAGATCTCCCACAAGTCCATTGGCTGCTTCCTCGCAGCATCCCATGACCTCAATGACGTTGACGATGGGACCTGTTTCAGCAAGCTCTTGCACGCGGTGCAGATGGGCGAGTACACGACCGTCATCGCTGGTGCCCGTCGCAGGAAGAATTCCTGCGACTTGAAAGTTCGCGCCCAGCACGGTCAGAGAATCGCCCGTGGAAATGCCCTCTGCTTTCGCCAGGTCAGCACCAACGAGCAACGCGTCCATGTCAAGTTCATGGACAACCCGTGTCGTCGCGTAGGAACTCAAGTCGGCTTTATCTGCTGCTGCGATCTGATGCGAGTTACCACCGCAACCTTCGTGTTTCGTACCAATCGCACTCGGACTGAGGCCCGCGGTGAGCAGGTCAACACTTTGCCATGCCGATTTTTTGTAAAAATCAGTGCGTGGCAATATTCCCGTGACAACGATTGCTTGTCCCTTTAGGTCTGCAGGCACAGACAGTTTGGGAGCGAGTTCTTCCACGCCGACAGCTTGGGCAAGGGTGATGCGTGTGACGTATTCTTCCGGCATCGACTTGCCGTGCGCATCGGCTGAGTGGTAGTCATGAAGCGTCACGCCCTCGGGCAAAACCAGAATGTTGGCTCCGAGTTGCTGCATCTGGCTGGCAACTTTTTTTTCCGACGAAGTTACAATGCTCTCCACTGCGATTAATGCGGTGACGCCCACAGCGACAATCATGAAAGCCGTCAGGCTGTGGCCAGGACGTCGAAACATCTCTTTCAATGTCATGGTGTAGATGCTCATCGACTATCCTTTCGTCGAGTTGATTTGCGTGTTCGCATGCTCTGGCATGCGTCTTCACAAATGCAGGCCATGGGGTGTCAATGGATTCAATCGCAGAGGCCGATGGGATCCATTCCCAAATGTTTGCGTGGGCAGGGCTGAGGCTATTTCTTCTGGCATTTGCTGCAGTTGCATTTTCCCGAGGAATGCAGCCGTTTAGCAAGATCAGAACCATCAACGGATGCGTTGTAGGTGCCAAGGTGATTGCCTGGAGGTGCGAACATGAGTACGACAGGAAGTGTAATATTCGCATCCACCTTCATGCGGCGAAAAAATTCTCGCTCTTGGTCGTCTGTCGCGTATGCCCTGACGTGGTGAAGCTTCCCCTTGAATTCAGGATTGTTCGCCAGTGCCGTTACCCCTGCGGGAATTTTTGCCTCTTTTGCAGGCATCATGCAGACAATCGCGATCTTCTGGTTTTGAAGAGATTCAACCATCTCAGCGTATCGAGGAGTAAGGATGGCATTTGCCAATTGCTCCTGATTTACCTTTTGGCGGAATACGCCCGTAATCGCGCCATTGGGAGCCACGCCAAAAACCGCAGGCAGTGGCATGCGAGATGCATCGAAACGCTTGATGATCTCAGCCTCTTTGCGATCTTTTACATTGACCGACACCCAAGTTGTCTTGGCACCAGTCTCTGCAACATGAGAGCTGACCTCGGTGGCCATCCGCTTGGTCGCCGAGTCGTTTGTCTTGTAGAACATGACATAGGTGTACTTGCCGCCCTCAGCAGCCGCTTGAACCGACGCGGTTTTTGTGGTGGCAGCGACACTGAAGCTCGGACACATTAAGGCAATGAAACAGAGTAAACCTATTGGGTATCGCATGCGGAACTCACTTTTCTACGCGATTATAACGTTTGGACACATCGTACTTAGTATTCGTTCGACAATCACAACGACGAGGCTTGAGCCAACCGAATTGAGTAGATGATCACGGAGAGCCAGTAGGCTGTTACAGTCCGCGCAATCCGTACACTTTCACACCTCGAGCTTAAAATGCCTCAGGCGGGTTTCACTGAACCAGAACCTGCAGAGGCCGCTGAGCCTGGCTAAGCCACAGGTATCGGCCGCGAAGCATGCATCGCGTTCGGATCGCACACTTCTGGTAGCCACTGCCGCTGGAGTACTTGAATTGCCATGGCAGGGCCAGCGTCTTAGCGAAAAACGACAAATCAACGGGCAGGTTCGCTGGTGGTCCGTAAACGCGGTGCCAACCTCCATCGACGATTCGTATGGCTAGGTAAGAAAGTGCTGGGAGAAAGAAAACCGTTGATTCCAGGGCACCGGTCCTTGCTAGCCAAGGATCAACTTTGCTAGCCAAGGACACTAGGCTGGCACCCTTTTCGTCTTCGCAAAGACTGCGGATGCGAGGATTTTAACTTTCACTCCCTTTTGGGGACGTGAGAACCTCAATCTACGTTTGCGGTTTTCATTAGTGGTTTAGTTATCGTGCATCAGCCGGATTGCGCATTTGATTTTCAATGTCAGATAGTTGTTTCCTCGGTTGCGATGTGACCGGATCTTCCTGCATGCCTCTGTTTGAGAAAGTGTTTATTCGAGTCGCTTCATCTCGATGAACAGCACGATCTTGGCGTTGGTTCAGGTAGCATGGACTGCCACACAAGAGGGGACTAACGTCGCTTTGTCCGACGGTCAATCATGCATTTTAGCATCGTTAGTACCGAGAATGCTGT
>PKCN01000168.1 GCA_002862205.1 Planctomycetaceae bacterium
TTGGCTCTGGCAACAAGCTTGATGATCCCTCAGGGCAGTGATGCACTGATGTTGCGTTTGAATCTGATCTCACCCTGTGTGGACATATGGCAGATGCGTGGCGAAGGTTGCCCTAGTGGGCGAAGGTCGCCAGATCATAGCCGATGTACATGATCCCAAGATCGACCAACAGGTGGCTGACCCAGGGTCCGTAGAGTGTCTTGTATCGATTGTAGAGCCACGCCCAAAGCACGCCTCCCAACGCGACACAGAGCGAAAAGAAAAGTGTCACGCCCCAACCCTTGTCGAGAAATTGATGGATCACAATCACATGGTGCGACATGAATCCCAGACTCGAGATCACGATGGCGGTTTTGATCCCAGTGATGCGTTTTGTCTGGCCAAACACAAACCACCGCCAATAGTATTCCTCCAACAATGAGTGTGGAACGGCCAAAAAGAGAGCAAAGGCGATGTAGAGTGTGGGGCTTGTTAGTCCCATTTCGTTGACTTTGGCTGTGATCAAGGCCGGCGCGTTCTCGAGATAAATACTGTCTTTGAGAAAACCGTAATAGGCGAGCAGCCCCGTTGCTACGATTCCAATTCCCATCAGGATGCCAGCGTTGATACTGTCCCACGTTGGCCGTGGAATTCGAATGCGGTGACGCTGAATCGCAATCACCCAGATCAGTGGAAATGAGAACTGCAGGACCTTGCTGCCGAAGTACACGATTTTCATCAAATCGCTTCCGGACAGAAAAACGAAGTACAACAAGGTTGCCAGTGTTGGCAGAACCATGGCAAAACAGATTGCCGTCAGGTGGGCGGTACGAGAGGTTTCCAGCGGACGAGCGTCGTCCTCTGGTGGGTGGTCACTCTGGGCGTCTGACTGTGTTGAATCGTTGGACAAATGTATCAAGGGAGGTATCTCATGACTTGTTTGCTGGAGCCTGACCGCGCGGTTGAGCGACGTTCCGTTTGTTACCTGTGCCCGTCGTGTTCGATCAATTGCGCGGCTTACTCGCTCGGTGCGCGTTGCAGTGAAAGATATTTTTGGTCGTCAGTGCTGAGAATGGCGATGTCCACGACGATTGTTTCACCATCTTCTTTCATCAACTGGACTTTGCCAGCTTTTTGACGCAGATACTTGGCGCGTGTCTTGAAATCTCCTTGCTGTGTTGCCCAAGTGCGAAATGCAGGATTTTTCGGCGTACTTACCGGATTGTCTGTGGGTTCCATGCTCAGGATTTTTGCATTGGGAGCGACTTTCGCAAGTTCTTCTCGAGCCAATGTGTCGGCTTCGGTTTGCGGAAACCGCCGAATGACGCTCGTGTACAAACTTTCTGCCCGGTTGCGGATCCGCGGTGATAATGAGGCTGCCACCACACGGGCTCGAACAAGCGATTCTGCCTGTTCAGACGCAGTGACATACTGGGGCTGCTTTTTGATCTCTCGTGTGATACTTGATGCCGCACTTTTCCATTGTGGGAAAAGCTTCGAAACGGCGTCTCCTTCGTAGATCGTGAGGAGATGGCCAAGTGGGTTTTCCGCGTTGGAATCGAGTAATTGGGATTTGGCTCCTGCCAACCCACTCTCAATCTGCTTCTTGAGCTCCAGATACAACTCTTTCGATCTCATGGCTGGTTTGGCAAAGCTGCCAAGATTCTCATGGGGGCCGAGTTTTCCAATTTCGGAAAGAACAACTCCTGTCTTTAATAAATCGCCGGACTGGAGTGCGAGTTCAGATGCACGTACAGTCCGTTGAAGAAAGTCTGCTTCTTGACTTGTAAAGGCGCGGCCGGATCGCTTCAGACTTGCCAGCAACATGGTTGGCAAGTTATCGCCACTTAACGCTCCAGCTCCACCGTAGATTTGTTCACCGTCAGCTCTGACAACATACAACTGTGGAATCCCGTTGCCAGTCATCGGGTATTTCTGAGACCACTGTGCCCAGTCGGGATTGTTGCTGGTGGTGATTTTGAGCGGAACAAACTGTCCCGCAAAAGCTGACAATGATCGGTCATTCTGCAGCCGATCAAGCAGCGCTACGCAAGGCGGTCAGGTCTCTTGGCCTGCCATGACAAATACTGGACGCCCCGTTGCGGAAGAAATTTCCAATGCCTTTTCGACGGAGGTTTGCTTGGTCTGTGCTGACGCCATTACGGACGGCAGGATGAGTGCTGCTAGCAAGCAGACGGTTAACTTCATGGCTGAACTCATGGCTGGCTTCAGTGTGTCATTTGTGGGGACCGGACTGCAAAGTTGTTGTGGCTAATGAAGGTGAAGGGCCGACTGTGGTGTGGGTGGAATGGCCACCCAACCAACAGTTCAACCTGGCAACGATCCGATCACTTCAGAATTCCGGCACGCCAGGACTCTCGCCACTCATGGATTCTAGCCATAGGGACCCTTAGGTGCACCTCGTTTGAGGATGAATCGTCCATTGCAGCGATTCTTTTAATGATCACCTCGCTAAAATTGGTACCTGAGCCGTTTCATGACAGGCAACCCGGCCGGGAAAAGGGTGAACCGGCCGGTGAGTTTGACCGCTGGGGAATCAGTGGCAGCAATCACTTCAATTGTTTCCATAAATCCTCGAAGGCGGTATCGAACCGTTTTACCAAGGCAGACTCTTGAGTCACGATGAAATTTTCCTCATTGTTTCTCGCCGCTGAACGGGTCCAGTTGTAGCTTCCAGTCAGGAGTGACTCATCATCAAAAATCGCGAATTTGTGATGCATGTGATAATCTGTCCGGTCACATCGGACAGGGACGCCCGCACGTTCCAGTTGATAAATGTCGGATCCCAAATCGTTTGATTTGTCGTTGTCTGAGATGATTCGAACGAGGATGCCGCGTTGATGCGCGTCGAGTATTGCGTCTTTGATCCGATCATCTGTGATTGTGAAAACGCACACGTCAACTCTCGAACGTGCCTCCTGAAAAAGCCGGATGATTTTGCTCGTGCAGTTGTCGCTGGGGCTGAAAAAAGCCTCTGACTTGAGTGCTTTGGACGGGTCTGGCCGTTCCGCAAGTACTTTACAGGCTTCCTCGACCCAATCCATGATCTTCAGTGCCTGTGGATCAGTAAGTTCTTGGCGTGCGAGTTCAAACAATACGCTGCGGGCGTGAGACAATTCGTGATCGGTTTTGACGTGCTGCTCAATCACTTTTGCCATCGCACGCTTTTCACCTCGCGACATTCGGTGATCGTTAAGTGTGATTTGTAGCGCATCCTTGATATTTGGATCGAGCATGGAGTTACCGTGTTTAAGAGTTGTACTGCGAGGAAGTGAAAAAACTACTGGATCATCTCTTTGCACAGCCAGCCTTTCTGGGCCTGCTGTTGGAAGGTGCGTAGAGACGTCAAGACTGCTGTGTCGAGTTCGGTGTGAGGCGCGTCAGGGAATGCTTTTTGAAAATTGCTGTACTCCAAGTCACAGATGAACGGAACTTTTTGGTTTCCAATGGTAAGTTTGCACTGTGATTTGATGCCAAGAGTATCGGCTGCATCGGTGATTGCGGCAACGAAACGCGACGTGTCTACGGTGTGGCTGGGGAGGGTGAATGCAGAGTAACCAGCGAAGGGGGTGTGGATGGCATGTCCAAATGCCGCTCCCACGTCAGGCGCGTACAGGTAATCCTGTCGGTTACCAAATGGGATTTCGTAAGGAATCCCAAGGGCCACAGCTTTCAACGCAGTCGTAGGACTCGAGGTCAAACCGGCATCCCTACCTGGGCCAAACAAGACTCCTGGCCTCACACTGATGGCATCGATTCCAGTTTCTTCGTTGAAAATCCGCGTGATATTCTCGCTCGCCAGTTTCCATGCGCCATAAACATTCACGGGATGAGGGGTCGCGTCGAGGGAAACGCGGCCATCAGGATAGGACGCCCGAGGACCGTAAACTGCGATCGAGCTGGCGAACACAAATCTTTGGATTTGTGCAGAGTGGCACTTCATGGCCTCAATCAGATTTTGGGTGCCTCCCAGATTGATCTGCAAACCCAGATCGCGATGCTGGTTGCAGTCGGGTGTTTGCAGGGCTGCCAAGTGAACCACATGCGTGATTGCCTCTCTTTCGATGGTATCCGATACCAAAGCCTGATTGGTGATATCCACAGCAATGGCTTTCAAGCGTGTTGGTGCGACATCATGGAAGACCCGCTCCATTCGCTCGGGCGAGACATTGCGGCCGCATACCACGACATTACTGGTGGTGTTGTTCAGCAGCCATTTGGTTGCTTCCGCCCCAATGCAACCGAGTCCGCCCGTGACAAGAAAACAGTCCGTTGTGGTCACTTGCCCGCTCCCTCTTTTTTCAGTCTTTCTGTTTTGATCAGGGGTGCTGTGTTGGTTGCGTCTGCAAGTCCTTTGGGTAGTTCCATGATGCGGATTTTTCGAAAGTGAATTTCTTTGCCCTCCGATTCCAGACAGATATAACCCTTCTTGTAAGATGCATTTCGGATGCCATTGACAAATTTTCCGTTGACCGAAAGTTTCACCATTCCATCAACAGCAACAAACACGTAACGATTCCATTGCCCCACACCCTTGCAGCGATTTTCAAGAGACTTGCTGCGCGAGCCGCGTGGATTGTCAGGGGTCGCCGTCATGCCGCCAGCCCCAAACAGTTCTCCGTGCACGTAAGCAATCGGCGGCAGCGTTCCATCCCGGTGCTTGTGCTGGTTGACCCAATCGAGTTCCAGCATCTGGACTTCCATTCCGCATGGCAAACGGTTGCCTTCAGGTTTGGCATCCGACCACAGAAACATTCCTGAATTGCCGCCGGGCTCCATATGTCGCCACTCCACTTCAATGATAAAGTTTTCATATTGGCGATCTGTTCGCATGACTCCGATCGGTTGCCCGGTGCAAATCAGCAATCCATCCTTGACAGACCAGGTTTTGGGTGACGTGTTGATATCGATCCAGCCAGTCAGATCTTTTCCATTGAACAGGTCGCGAAATCCCAGTTCCTGTGCTTGAGAACCTGAGCAAAGGCATGCAAGGTTGAGTAGCAGAACGCAGGAATACAGGACTGGACGTCGAACTGGGCGTCGAACTGGGTGTCGAACTGGGTGTCGAACTGGACCGGGGCGTGGGGGCAGGATAGAAAACAAAACCAATTCCATCGTTGGAGGTAGAAATCTAGTGAGGGGCTTCAGAAACAGGTCAGAGCTATTCAAGACAGGTTGTCCGACTGTCCTGATTCAATCGCTTGGCGTCATGTTGTCTGAATCTCAAACCCTTTTCTTGCTTGTCGGGCAATGAAGCTCTGCGCAACGGGGTCGTCAATGATTTGCTCTTTTTCAGGATCCCAACGCAGTGGCCGTCCGAGTCTCGCTGCAATTCCAGCCAGATGGCAAGTTGATAATGCTCGGTGATGGCTGAAGACGTCCGAGATGGGTTCGCGTTGGGCGACGACAGCCTCGAAGAAATTACGAAAATGGTTTGTCGGTTCCTGTCCTTTGTAGACCTCGCGAAGCGCATTGGCGGGTAAAGGGTTGGTAGCCAGATCCTCAACAGGTTGTCCCGTTAAACGTCCGCGATTGACAAAAATCCTGCCTTGGGTTCCTTCGAACAGGATACCGTTTCCTTGGTCGTGCCGGATTTCAAGTTCCTGGCCGTCTGCAAATTTTGACTGAATCAGAAAGGCCGTCGCCGTATTGAACTTCGTCGGATCGGTCGGCATGCCATCCTTGAACTCAACCGGGTGCTTGACCATCACGGGATTGATTTCAACAGGACCCGTTTTCGTTTTTCCGAGGCCCCAAGTTGCAATGTCGACGTGATGAGCTCCCCAGTCGGTAAGTTTGCCGCCGGAGTATTCGTACCACCAACGAAACTCGTAGTGACAACGCGACCAACTTTTGGTCTCACCGTAATTCCCGGCCAAATAGTGGTAGTCGGCTTGCGGGGCTGGACCCAGCCATCGATTCCAGTCAAGTTCGGCTGGCGCTGAAACGACGGGCAGTTGGGGGCTGGTCGGAGCTCCACCGATGCTGCAAGTAGCTTTCTTGATATCACCCAGACGCCCGGCACGGATCAACGCAATCGCCTGGAGAAACTGACGGCCACTTCGCTGCTGAGTGCCCACTTGAACAATTCGCCCAGTGCGTTTGCAGACCTCGCTCATTTGACGCCCTTCTTCAATCGTCAGCGTCATCGGTTTTTCGCAGTAAACATCTTTTCCTGCCAACATCGACTCAATCGCAATCTTTGCGTGCCAGTGATCAGGCGTTGAGATGTGCACGATGTCAATGGATTCGTCGTCGAGAATCTCCCGGTAATCCAAAGTCGTTTTGGGAGCGGTGCCGGTCCAGTCCTTGACAATGCCTGCCGCCGATTCTCGACGTCGCGAGTCAACATCACAAACGGCCACATAGTCTCCGAAACCTCGCATTTGAGGTGCTGAACCGTAGTCCGCATTGATCCCCGTCGCACGGATGTACCAACGACTGCCCGACCCTACCACGCCGATGCGAGGTCGAGAATTCGGACTCATGAATCCTGTCGCTTTGGGGTGACGGGATAACAGGAATGTTGCACCTGCAAATGAAACTGTACTTCGTAAAGCATCGCGACGAGAAATCATTCATTGTCCATGAAATCGAGAAACGAACAGCGGTGACTGGTCAACAGTTTAAGCGATTTGTGTACGTCACGCCGCACTACGGTGAACACCTTGCCGGTTTCCTCGTTCACGGCCCCTGTTTTGAGACTTCAAAACTCGTGCATCGCTCGTGGTCGCATGATGTGGGCCGTGAAATCTCCGCGTGACGTCAGAGAGCGGTGGCCGGAGTGGTGGCATAACCGGAGACACGTGTCAAAAACGGTGTGAAATCGAAAGTGATCGATGATGCGCCCACGCTGAATGAATCTGCTGCCGCCGTGGTAGCAGAAGGTTCCCCTTCTTGTTAGCGCCAGCTTGATGAGGGTCTCAGGCTACGGTTCGCTGCATTTGGTAAGGGCTTCGTTCATGCTTTGCTGATGCGGACGCCAGGGCCTTCAGGATGCCAGGGCCTTCAGGATGCCAGGGCCTTCAGGATGCCAGGGCCTTCCGATGGGCAGCGAGCTTGCAGCCGAGGGTGACGTCGATCAGAGCAGTGGAAAACAGGAGCGGGGCACACGGGCGGACGAGTCTGACCATCAATTGAAGCGAGTGGACCGGACGCCAAGACGGGCCCAAGGTGGGGCTGGGCAGCGCGGAGACTGCCCAAGCAGATCGCAAACCGCAGGGAAGCGATCGCTGAACTGGGCGGCAGTTTCTTGCCTCAACGCCACTCAAAGGCAAGTAATGCCGCTTGTTGGTTCGCAAACTTGTCTGGAAATTCTCGGCAGAATCTACTTTACGCGGAGCTTTCGTGGCATTGATTCATGCAAAAATCGGCTGGCAAAATGGAACAGGAGCGATAATTGGGGCAAATAGGAGGTTTGTGCTTGTTGTGCCGATTATTCGATTTACTCTTTTTTGCAGGGGTATTTTATCCCGAGTTGTCGCCTGTCGTGGGTAGGCAACCCAGAACGTGGATACGGGGGGGGCCTGAGGCAACGCGCTTTGACGTGACTTTGGCTGATGTTTTTTGGAGCACTGACCAAGTGATCGTAAAGAATCCCGTAATTGAAACGCCCGTGTCGGTCGCGACTCGTCAGCATCCAGCCTGGAAACGGGGTTTGGATTTGGCGTTGACGATCATGATTTTGCCGATGCTCGCCCCGTTTCTTGTCTTGATCGCGACTTACATCCGTTGTGTGTCGCAGGGGCCGGTTTTCTTTGTTCAGTCTCGTGTTGGTTATGGCGGCGAAGTCTTCTTGATTTACAAGTTTCGCACCATGAATGTCAGCTGGCAGTCACGCGACGAATCACATCGCCGGTATGTCGCCGAGCGTGCGGTTTCGGATGGTCCCATCTCAAAACCGACGTACCGGGACGATTTGATTACCGGCGGTTTGTTGCTGAGGAAGCTTTCACTCGATGAGTTGCCACAGTTGTTCAATGTTCTCAAGGGCAACATGAGTCTGGTGGGTCCACGGCCGGACTTGTTGCAGTTGGACGATTACACACCGATGCAGGCGCGGCGATTTGAGGTCATGCCCGGCATGACCGGGCTGTGGCAAGTGAGCGGAAAAAACAGTCTCAGCTTTGATCAGATGATTGAGTTGGATCTGCGGTACATCGATCACATTTCATTGCAAAAAGATCTTTCAATTCTTTTCAGAACAATTGGTGTTCTGATCAATTATCGCAACGAATAGCTAGTTCGTCGCGAGGTTATTCAGTTCAGGCAGGGCATCAAAGATGATACGTGTTGGAATCGTGGGGCTTGGCTATTGGGGTCCAAATCTTGTTCGTTGTTTTTCGGATATTCAAGATTGCAAAGTGACTGCAGTTTGTGACCGGGATTACGATCAATTGCTGCGGATCAAGGATCGCTATCCCGGGGTTTACCCTATGGAAAATTTTGACTCACTGCTTGATCGTGATCTTGTTGATGCAGTTGTGATTGCTACTCCCACCGCGAGCCATCATCAACTCGCGCTCAAAGCGCTTCAGCATGACCTTCATGTTTTTGTTGAAAAGCCTTTGGCCAAAACATCGGATGAGTGTCTCGAGTTGGTCGAGGTTGCTGAGCAACGCAATCGAACGTTATTCGTCGGGCACGTGTTTTTGCATTCCTCGCCGGTGGTCAAATTGCGTGAGATGATCGATCATGGCGAACTGGGGTCGATCAATTACATCAGCAGCCGTCGTTTGAATCTGGGACCTGTCCGCAAAGACGTCAGTGCACTTTACGATCTCGCGCCTCACGATATTTCAATGATGTTGTATCTGCTGGGGCAGACGCCAATTTCGATCGCCTGTTCCGGATTTGATCGTTTGAATCCGGGAATTCATGATGTCTGCAATTTGACCATGACTTTCGAGGGTAATCGAATTGGCATGGTGCATGTCAGTTGGCTTGATCCGCGCAAAGAGCGAGTGCTGACGGTCGTTGGGGACAAGCGGATGGTCGTCTATGACGATCTTGAGCAGGAAAAGATCAAAGTATTCGATAAGGGAATCGATAAGCCCGAAAACACGAGCGGTGATTTCGCCGATTTCCAACTGTCGTATCGCTACGGCGGAAGTTACAGCCCATTCATTCAGGAACGAGAGCCACTCAAGGCCGAGTGTCAGGAGTTCATTCGTTGTGTCAACGAAAAGCAGACCCCACTCACTGATGGAGTGAATGGACTGCGAGTTGTTGAGGTCCTCGAGGCAGCCGACCAATCATTGAAACTGGGCGGAGTGCCCATTGAAATGAAGTCCCGCAATCCTGTTGTGGGGGAAGTGGGATGATTCACCCGATGGCGCTGGTTGACGATCCACAGAGCATTGGAGCTGGTACAGCAGTTTGGGCGTTTGCGCACGTGATGGCCGGCGCCCGAGTCGGCACGATGTGCAACGTGGGCGATCATGCATTCATTGAATCTGGGGCTGAAATCGGCGATCGTGTGACTCTTAAGAACCAGGTGTTGTTGTGGGAGGGAGTAACGCTCGAGGACGATGTGTTCATCGGCCCTCGGGTCACGTTTACCAATGATCGTTTCCCTCGATCAGCTCGCATGCCGCTTGTGCACAACAAGTATGCCACCAAAGAAAAATGGCTCCTTAAAACAATTGTCCGGCAGGGGGCTTCGGTCGGAGCCAATGCCACGATCTGTCCGGGGTTGGAACTGGGACGTTTCTGCATGATTGCAGCCGGATCAGTAGTCACAGCAGACGTTGCCCCACATTCCCTGGTGCGGGGGAATCCGGCCAGGCATGTTGGGTTTGTGTGCCGTTGTGGAGAAACACTTGCGGGGGACTTTGAGCATGTGACCTGCCAAGCGTGTGGGGAAACTGGCAGTGAACGAGGCGGTGAAGAAACTGCTTCCGGTAAAGCCATTAACCAGCCTGCTGGAAAAATCACAGAAAAGTCCTGTGGAGCAGTCAATCGTTGACGCGGCGAGTCGCATTCCAAATCCCTCCATTCAAATTACCCAACACGAGGATGTCCTGATGGACGCTGAAGAGAAACACCAACCGATTCCTTTGGTTGATCTCAAAACCCAGTCGCGTGCGATCAAGGCGGATGTGCTGCGCCGCATGGAGGACGTGATGGATAACGCGCGCTACATCCTTGGAAAGGAAGTTGCGGATTTTGAGCATCAGTTTGCCGAATATTGTGGGGCCAACGTTTGCGTTGGCATGGCCAATGGAACGGAAGCCATTCATATGGCGCTGCGTGCCCTCGACATTGGGCCCGGAGATGAGGTTATCACTGCTGGCAACTCGTTTGCCGCGACAGCCTTTGCGATCGCCTATGCAGGTGCACAAGCAGTGTTTGTCGACATTGATCCTGATGATTTCAATATTGATACAAGCCTGATTGAGTCCGCGATTTCCGAAAAAACAAAAGCCATCCTTCCCGTGCATCTGTTCGGGCAGCCAGCACGTATGAAGGAAATCATGGAGATTGCTCGCAAGCATGATCTGCGAGTCATTGAAGATGCCGCTCAAGCACATGGTGCTGAACTGGAGGGGCAACGGTGTGGTTCGTTTGGCGACATCGGTTGCTTCAGTTTCTATCCCGGTAAAAATCTTGGCGCATTTGGGGATGGTGGAGCAGTCGTGACCAACGATCCCGAGTTGGCTGAACGTTTACGTTTGCTGCGCAATTACGGCCAGAAACAGAAAAATCAGCATGAGTCCCTTGGATTCAATTGTCGACTCGACACTCTACAGGCGTGCGTTTTGCTCGCGAAAATGCAGCATATCGAGAAATGGACGGAGCAGCGGAGGCAGGTGGCTCAGTGGTATCGCGACGAACTGGTGGGCAGTGAGTTGTTGTTGCCGCACGCTCACACCGACTCGCGACACGTTTATCACTTGTTTGTGATAAGGACTCGAAACCGAGAACGGCTCATGGCGAGTCTGGCAGAGCAGAATATTCATGCCGGAATTCATTATCCGAATCCTCTGAGCACCGCAGGGTCATTTCAGGACGCGCCCACGATCCCGATGGGCCTGCCGGTTTGTACAGAAGTTGCACGTGAGATCGTTTCCCTACCCATGTACCCGGAAATGACACATGAGCAGGTCAAGAGAGTGGGGCATGCGGTTTGCCAAATCGTCCAATCACAGGAGATGTCCAGTGAACTCGTCTGAAAAATTACCGTTGAACACGAACGGTAAAGTGATTGCGTCAACCGCTTCTGATCTGACATCACCGCGGTCTCTGTCGAAAGATCGAGAAAATCTTGGAAGGTACAATACTCTCGTTGCGCTTCTCGAAGTGCCCTTCATGTACAAGTGGTTGGTTCTTGGCTGTTTGTGCTTTGGCACCGCTGTTGGGGTGCTTGCCTTGGTTTTCTGGCCAAAACAATACCAGTCAGAGGCGAGATTATTAGTGAAAGTTGGCAGAGCCAACGTTTCGCTTGACCCAACGGCCACGACAGGGGCCGCTTTGATGTCCCTGCAAAAGACACAGCAAGAAGAAATTGCCACCGCTCTTGAAGTGTTGAAGAGTCGTGAGATTGCGGAGCAGGTCGTCAGTGCGCTTGGTCAAGATGTGGTGCTTAGTGGACAATTGCCTGGGGCGGATCCAAGCGTCTCTGAGCAAGCCAGTCGGTCTGCTATCGCTGAAATGGTCGTCGATGGTAAGAAAGTTGTAAGTGGGTGGGTCAATGGCCTTGCCATGCAGATGGGGATGAAAGAGGCCTTGGGACCGCACGAGTTGGCTGTGCGTCGAGTGCATGGTTCTGTAACGTCACATTCGCCACGTGGTTCCGCTGTCATCGTGATTACCGGCAAGGCAGGCAACCCTGAAATGGCCCAGAGGTTGGTGCGGGAAGTATCTAGCGGCTTCATGGAAGAACACTTGAAAGGAACGCATACGAAGGGATCGTTTGATTTCTTCTCTCGACAGGTACGTCTTGCTGAGAATGGCTTGGAGCACGTTGTTTCCAACAGGGCAGAGTTTATGACCAAGCAGGATGTGGTCTCGATCCCGTCAAGTCGGGAACTCTTGCAAAGTGAAATGGCTGGCGTGACACGTGATCTGGCTGTTGCAGATGGTCAATACCAGCAAACTGTGGCCGAAATTCGTGACTTGAAGACGAGGCTGGCGGCCACGGATAACGAAGTCATTTCAGAAAAACTACAGGCATCCGATAACACTTGGAGTGGGATGAGGCAGCAATTCTATGAATTGGAATTGGAAGAGCAGCGTCTCTCGGCAACCTTGGCTCCAGAGCATCCCAGGCTAAAGCGTATTCGCTCACTATTACAGGGGGCTCGTGGAATTCTCGACGATTTTGACAGTGAGCGGATCGATCAGAGCACAACCATTAATCCGATCAAACTTCAATTGGTTGAGTCGCTTAATGAAAAAGAGACCCTTGCGGTTGGCCTTCAATCGATGGTTACAGCCTACGAAAATCAGCGCGCGAAGTTGATTGTTGATGGGGCAAGCCTGCTCGAAAAGGAACGTCGCCTGAATAAAATGGATCGTGATGTGGCGATGATTACAGGTACGCTGCTGAGTATGCAGGCGAAGCTTGAGGAAGCGCGGGTCAAGCAGGAGTTGTACTCCAGTAAATTCTCGAATGCACATGTTTTTCAAAAGGCAACGCTGGTTGAACGCCCCGTCAGTCCGGATAAAAAAATATTGGGGGCTGGCTTTGTCGTGCTCGGCCTCGCGGTCGGACTGTTTTTGGCATTTGTAAAAGCCGGAGCGAACTCGCTTTTCTACTTGCGAACACCACATGATGTTGAAAAGCACTTGGGAGTGCCCGTGATTGCAAAAGTTCCTCGCATGAAGTCCAAACGCAGGGGCGGGAACACGCAAGACACAAACTACCACCGTGTTTGCGCTGACTTGATGGCAGAGTTGTGCGTGTCAGAACACCTGAATGACGATCGATGTGGGCGATCCATTGGAGTGATTGGGGTGGAGGTTGATGCGGGTGCCAGTACTCTGGCCATCCAGTTGGCACACACCAGTGCAAAGGACTGCAAGCTAAGGACTGTACTTGTCGACGCCGACTCGCGACGACGCTCAATATCCAAGGCCTTCGGTCTCAATGGGGCGCCAGGATTGGTGGAATTATTGGAGGGTGCATCACCTGATGAATGCCTGCAAAAGGAAGGTGAAGCTGGCTTGGAACTGATCTCGTCCGCAGCCGAATCATGCACACAGACTATCTCTTGCAGTGCCTCCACTGTTGATCAAGCACTCCAGACGTATCTGCGTGATTGCGATTTGCTGATCGTGGATCTGCCAGCAGCGAGCCAGCCTGATCGAACCGTCGCGCTCACGCAATACCTCGACTACGTTGTTGTGGTGGTAGAGTCTGAACGCACTCGCAGCGATGCTGCCAAGAGATTTGTGAATCGTATTTCTGCAAGTCGCGCCGAAGTGATTGGCGTCGCCTTGACCAAGTCGCGACATTACCTGCCCAAGCTGATTCGGAGTTTTGTACCTGTTAGCTAGTTCACCCGCCGATTTTTCACGCGGTTGAAAAATCACCGACGACGCTCATCGCAATGCGTGTCAAAAACAACCCACTGTGGTAGGCCGTTCATGTGGACGGCTGGTATCACGCGAGAACAGAATGATGTCACAAGCAAGCGTGGTCTATAAGTCGAGAGCTTTTCCAAAAGCATCTGCCAGCATGATTCTTTTCTTGCTGGTCGTGGTAATGCTGGGTGGAGCCTTCTTTGCCGCCGAACATCGTTTGCAGACGGGTGAGCAAGTTGTCGTTGAGGGTGAGGAAGCGCCAAGCATGATGCGGCAGTTGGGCTTGGTCTCCATTGGCGCATTTGGTGTTTTTCTGCTTGCCATGACGGGATCGCATGAGGTGAGAATCAGCGGTGGCCTGGGCATCGTCTTGTTTTTGTTGGGAGCTCTTTGTCTTTGCAGTCTGGCATGGACACCCGCGTTCTCATTCAGTCTCAGAAGGCTGGGCGGAGTCGTGCTGTGTGCCGTTTGCAGTTTTGGTATTTGCAAGCACTTTAAGGTCAGTGAGTTTTGCAAAATTGTGTTGTGCATCTCACTGGGATTTCTGGGCGTAGGATTGCTGGCAGAGCTTTCGGGCCACGGATTTGCCATGTCCTCAGTGAGGTATCGATTTGGCGGAACCGTCAACCCAAACCTGCAAGGCTTGTATTGCTCATTGATCGGTTTGAGTTCCTTGTGTCTGTTTGTCAGTGGAACACGGTTTAGGCCAATGTTTGCAGCACTGTTTGTGTTGGCTGTTGCTTTTCTGTTATTAACAGGTTCACGGACATCTCTGTATTCCTTTTCTTGTGCGGTCGCTGCATTGACCTGGATTGTCAGTACGCCATTTCTTAGAGCGTGCTGGATCACTGGCGGTATCGCTGTCTTTGCATTGGTCGTGATTGGTGTTGAACTCTTTGTCGGAGGAGTTGGAGATCAGTTGATTGACGTGCTGACAGTGGGCAGGAGTACCGATACCATTGCGACGCTTACGGGCCGCGCTCCCCTGTGGGCCGAAGTTATCCATTCAATCAGTGAACGACCGCTACTCGGATACGGATTTCAGGGGTACTGGGCGGGCGACCGCATGCTGGAGCTGGGTGATGCGACGGGGTGGGCAGCAAGAGGCGCACATAATTCCTACCTTGAGTGCATGCTGAGTATGGGAGGCATCGGCGGAGCTCTGTTTGTGCTGGCGCTGCTCATCGCCCTTCACCGTGCCACAGTTGGCTTTCGAATCAGCAAGGATCCCGGGTATGGGTTTGCGTTTTCATGGCTGGTGTTTGGAATGGTGCACTCGATGGCGGAGG
>PKCN01000285.1 GCA_002862205.1 Planctomycetaceae bacterium
CCTGTACCGCTTTGATTGTTAGGCTCGAATACCCGAGTTCACTGACTTGGCAAGTGACTTTGACAAAGTCATGCCGTCAACTACTGGGGCATAGTCACTCAGCTGATTGGGTTTGGTTCGTAAGGGATATCCTCAATCGTCTCCATTGGCAATTTGGCGACGCTCAGCCCTGCCTCTTTGGAGATACCATCCACGGCTTCCTGTGCACGTTGAACAATGCTCTCTCGGGTTTGACCCTTGTAGCTCTGATTGGAAGCACTTGGGCTCACAGGGCCTTCGAATCCTATCTCGGCAAGGTGCTTGATCACGCTGACATGATTCAAGGCTCCTTCTTGTGCTGGCAGTACTCGGTCGCAGGAAGTCGCTTGTGCCGGTTCGACGTCTTCGCCCAGCGAGCCAAGTCGTACGGCGATAATTTCGTCGGCCTTGACTTCGCTGAGTTGATCCATTGCTCCCTCACCTACGAACCAATCCCAGGTGTCGAGTAACATGCCGACATTTGCACCGGCGACCGACTTGACCAGGGCGAGAAATCCTTCGACGTTCCGAACGAACGCAAATTCCTTCTCTTCCTCAAGCTCTTTGCCGGCGGAGAATCCAATGCCCAACTGGATTCCGCGAGGCTCAAGGACTTGTCCAATTTGGGCCAAGCGGCCACCCTGAACGTCAAAGTACTCGTGGTAAGGCAGGCGGTTGGTTGCTGCCGGCACGCGAATGTAGCTGCGAGTGGCTCCAAGTTCTTTGCCCATGTCGGCGATAGGATGCAACGCACCGAGTTGACTGGTGAACGCATCGTCATCGGAATCAAGGTCGATTCCAAGTTCAAAACCGCCTACCTCGATCTTCGCTGCCTCCAGATACTTTGCAGCATCTTCAACGTTGGTTCGCTGTGCACGCCGCAGCATCTCGTGCATGTCCACGTCCATGCCAGTGAAACCGTAGGTAAGTGCGAGTTCAATCAGTTCACTCTGGCGACCGTTGATCCCAAGAGCAGCGGGTGAGAAATTCTTTAACATCAAATTGTTCTTTCTAATCATGTAATGGCAAAATCCCACCGGCGACCCGACTGACACAAAGCGGAGCATCAGGGTTCCAGAACTCAGGGTTCCAGAACTCAGGGCTCCAAACTTCACTGCCCAGACACATTGTGTTCCGGTACTCATCAGTGCCCCAACACGTGGGTCAGTCGCTGGTTGTCAGCAAACACGCTGACGTGGGATCGAATTATGGGGGTGGCATGATCGCCATCAGGCACCGTTCTACCGGGCCGATCATGCCGTCAATGTACGGTTAGATGGGGGCGGGCGTTTTGCCCAAGGCGTGAGTATCGCAGATTTAGGGCATTTCAGCCAAGGGGCGTTTGGGGACCAAAATCGCCCCTGCTTCCCGCTTTCCACAACATTCACCAAAATGAACACCCTAGCTCGCACTGACATACGGTCGAACCGGTGGATGGGAAGCCGCTTTACGCAGTGGCTGCCACTTCAGGCAGCGATGCAGAAGCGGTACCGTAACGCTGAAGTGGGGTGAAGCCCTTGATGGCTCGAACAAAAAATAGCCGAGAAACCGATGACCGAAATGGCCACGAAAACCGCTGAGGTGATTTTGCTGGGGACCGGCACCAGTGTGGGTGTACCTGCTTTGGGTTGTGATTGCGATGTTTGCACGAGTGAGAATCCGAAGAACAATCGTACTCGATGTTCCATCGCGATCAGGACCGCGGAGGGGACTATCCTCATCGACACTGCCCCCGACATGAGGGCTCAATTGTTGCGGGAGAAGATCCCGTTAGTGCACGCGGTGGTCTACACCCATGAGCACGCCGACCACTTGTTTGGGCTCGATGATCTGCGGCTGTTTCCTTTCCGGTTGGGAACTCCTGTTCCGTTATTTTGCGAAACCAATGTCGAGGCTCGAATTCGTAAATCCTATGATTACGCATTCACTCAACGGGCTGAGACACATCCTGGTGCAACGCCCCAGCTTGAGTTCGAAACGATCAACGAATGCGACCGATTCACTGTCTTGAATGTAGAATTCCTGCCAGTACGTATGTCGCACGGACCTCATTTTGATGTGCTCGGTTTCCGCATCGGGGACTTTGCCTACTGTACCGATACCAATCTGATCCCTCCAGCTTCACTCGAGCGTCTTGCGGGTGTTGACACGCTGGTCATTGATGCACTTCGCAGAAAGCCGCATCCCACACATTTTTCCGTGGATGAGGCTTGTGAGATTGCTCAGCAACTCAAACCGCGTCAGACTTTTCTGACGCATGTCTGCCATGATCTCGAGCACGAAGAGACAAATGCCTCTCTTCCTGAAAGCATTGAACTCGCCTATGACGGACTTCGTTTGACGATCAATCTTCCATAATCGAGATTGGATCCTGTTGGGCACTTCTAACGTGGATATGGCGTCTCGCAATCAGTCAACAATGAAGATCGCTCTGGCCTGTTTAGCGCGAGTCATCGGGGGGGCCGCGTCGCAATCCATCTGAGATGGCGTCTGGACACACCGCATCCTTAACTCCGTGTACTGTTCTCTGCCCCGGACGCTCACCCTGTTGGGCCGCTCGTGCAGGTCACGGGACTTGCTGGCGAGATTGGAACGCGTCCGCACTCGCCAGTCGAGTCAGGCGACCTGAATGTCACTCACCCGTCACGGGGATTCTTCTGGGTTGGGCCGGTTGCACAATCGGCAACACCAAGGTCAGGACGGCGTCCTGAAAGGATGCCTTGATGCGATCAGCATCAATCTCTTCATGCAGTTTGAATGATCTTTCCCGTGGGCTACGATCGAATTCGTGCAGCAGGGAGGCTCCGGCAGCAGGGACGTCTTTCGCAGAACCGCTGATGCTGAGCGTTCCTTCATGAAATTCGATCACGAGGTTGGGCGGATCGATTCCAGGAAAATCACCTTGCAACACAACTTCTGTGGCATTCTTCCAGCAGTCAAAATGCGCAACTCCCGATGGAGTTCGAGTCTTTTCCGATTGGCGGTTTCTTTGATTCAATGTTGAAGTAGTCATATGGATTCACCTCTGTTTTTTGCTTTTCAGGGACTGTCACAATCTTGGCCGCTTATTCACCGGCGTGAATTGAGATTTTCCGTGGTTGATGAGCTGGAGATTTTGGCAAGACGATCTCCAGAATTCCATTCTTCATGGTCGCGTTGACACGTTCCACATCCACGGCACACGACAAGGTGAATGTTCTTGCAAATTCACCAAAGATGCGTTCATTGCGCATCCATTCGTTGGGTTGTGTTTCAGGCTTGCGGCGATTTCCTTTGATCGAAAGCTGATCGCCCTCGAGTATCAGGATTTCAATGTCTTCGAGTCGCACACCCGGCAGTTCTGCTTCGAGGAAAATCCGTTTGGAATCTTCCCTCATGTTCACGCGTGGATGCAGTTGCGTTGATCCGTAGTTCTTGATGTCCACACCAAAAACTTTTTCAAGTTCCGAACGCAAACGATTCATCTGCGCGAAGGTATTGTCGTTTAACATTTGCATTTCTCCCGTTGAGGTATTCAGGTTTCAAAACGGAATCAAATCGATTCAATCCATGGTCGACGAAATGGCAGTACCACTCGTCAAAGTGTTACCTATGCAAGCGGCGTGCCAATGAACACGGGGAAGCTAAAGCGAAAATACCAGACTACCGAGGAGCAGCCAAAGTGGGATCAACACCACGCCTGCAAAGGATGTCCACAAAATCACCTGAATGGCCGTGGTCGTGTCACGATTGTAAAGTCGAACCAACACAATTGGAAAAACGGCTGCTGGCATGGCGGCCTGCAGCACAACGACTTCCTGCATGGAGGTTCCTAATGAAAGTACGTACGCCACAGCGAGCATCACAACTGGTAATACACATTGACGGATGGCGATTGCGCTCAGTGGGATTGCGGTAGAGCGCATCCAGGAAACATCGGAAAGAAAATCCATGGTGATTGCACCACTGAGTAATAGTCCGATGGGGATCGCACAGTTGCCGAGTTGAGTCGCGACAAACATGATCTCGGTGGGAATTTGAGCGACATCGATCGTTGCTTTCAGGACGCAGGCGAGGATAACCGCGACGAACGGTGGACTCAGTAACACACGAGCCCAGCCTTTGTCCTTGCTGCCACTGATAAGAGCCACGCCAACACTCCATAGCGCCAAGTCGACACCAACGTTGTGGAGAATCAAGGGAACGACTGCGTCAGGGTAGAATCTTTCCGCCAAAGGCAGCGGAACGTAACCATAGTTACAAATTCCAACACAAAGCGCGAATGCTCTTTGCTGTGACTCACCGCGAAGGCCAACCCGTTCGCCAAAGGTTCGAGCGAACAGGAATCCGAGGCCAAAACCCACCGTTGTCATTGCGAATCCAAATAATGGGGGCTGCCATGCCGAGGTGACGGATTCAAGTTGTGGGCCGGAAAGGATCCGGCTCAAGAAGTAGGCGGGCAATAATACTTTGGTGATCAGGTTTGCCAACGAATGATCGGATTGCTGGTCAAGCCAGTTGCGACGACGGCACAAGGCACCCATCGCCATGATGGTGAAAACGCCTAAAACGCTCGCAATCATCGGCCAAAGTTCTTTCATGATGATGCTCGTTGATGAAGCCGCGATGAAATGCTGGTGTGGGAAATGAGCCATATCCTGGCGACCGAGCTGTACGTCGCGCGGGAAACGCAATTCGCCGCCACGAGTCTCGCTGTTGTCTCATTGGGGACAAAAAACATCATTAGTGTCGACAATGGATGGTACTGGGCAGCAGCTGCATGATGGAATGGCACGTGGATTTACGGTTGTGACAGTTTCAGTCAGGTTCTCAAGTGGGTGCCCTCCCAGCAATTGGCTGCACTAGCTAAAATCTGCCCATGGAAAGAACAAACGTAGCAATCGTTGGACTCGGAACCGTCGGCAGCGGAGTCGCACGTCTCCTCTTGGATCACGGCGATCGAACCGCACGACATGCGGGCCGCACCCTGTGGCTCAAGAAAGCTGTCGTCCGTGATCTGGACCGGCCACGAGGTGTGGAATTGCCTGAGGGTGTACTGACAGATTCGCTGCAGGAGGTGATAGACGATGATGGAATTACTGTCGTTGCTCAACTGATTGGTGGTCTGGAGCCGGCTCGAACGATCATGCTGTCGTTGCTTGAATCTGGTAAAGATATCGTGACTGCCAATAAGGCCTTGTTGGCCGAACATGGTGCAGAACTTTTCACTCGCGCACGGGAATTGGGGCGCAGTATTGCCTTTGAAGCTTCGGTGGCCGGCGGAATTCCAATCATTGCCAATATCAGCCAATGCCTGTCGGCCAACCAGATATGTTCTCTGGAAGGAATTCTGAACGGGACAAGTAACTTCATCGTCACCCAGATGGATGAAAACGGGGCAAGCTATGACGATGTGGTCCGTGAAGCTCAGCGACTTGGTTACGCCGAGAGTGACCCCACAATGGATGTCGATGGAACTGACGCCGCGCAAAAGCTTGCAATTCTCGCACATCTTGCCTTTGGGGCCACCGTGGATTGGTCGCAGATTCCGCGAATCGGAATCGACGGGCTGGACCCCGAGGATTTGCTCTACGCCCAAAAACTCGGCTATCGCATCAAATTATTGGCAACAGCAAACCTTGCTGATGATGGTCTTGAGTTGTCGGTTTCACCAACACTGATCCCCGTGGGTACGCCGCTTGCAGAAGTACGTGACGCATACAATGCCATCCAAGTCATCGGAGACGCGGTAGGGCCAGTCTTTTATCATGGGTTGGGTGCTGGCCAGATGCCAACTGCGTCTGCTGTTGCGGCGGACTTGATCGATACCGCTGTGGGGCGAACACGCCTGACTTTTCACACCCTCGAGTATTTTTCGATTGATCAGCCGCCTCGTGTCAAGTTGCGCGACGGGGACACAAGTACAGGGCGGTACTATTTCCGCTTAAGCGTTTCGAATCATCCAGGCACCTTGGCATCAATTGCGGCTGTACTTGCGGAACACGGAATTTCAATTGCCTCGGTCATTCAGCATGAAGGTCGTGAAGGTGGGCCGCATCGCGATCCGGTTCCTCTGGTGATCATGACGCATATGGCAACTGAGGGAGAAGCACGAACTGCGACAGACGATATCCAGGCACTCAGCTCGGTGACTGGGACGGTCGTGAGACTTCGCGTGAAGGATTGACGGTTAGTGGGGTGGTCAATGGTGAAATGTCACATCTTTTGCCACTCAGCTCACCCCTGACAGCGCCACGGGGGCTACCTATCTATAACGGTCATTTTGTTTCTAACGCGGTGGCCGCATAATCGATACGAATCGCAAACTCGGACTTACACTGCCAAAGTGCCGTGGTGATGCGCTAGCAGCCGATGCCCCAAGAGTGTTTTCATGATTCAGGTTGATCAACTGATAAAAACCTACGACGATCTAAGTCGCGGTCGGTTTGTCGCGGTTGATCAGGTCTCATTCTCCGTCGGTAAGGGAGAGATTTTTGGACTGCTTGGGCCCAATGGTGCTGGAAAGACCACCGTGCTTCGGATTCTGAGCACCGTTCTTGCCCCCAGTGGCGGTCATGCCAGTGTCGCCGGATACGATGTGGTGAAAGACCCCGCCTCGGTCAGACGTAACATTGGATTTGTGAGCAACAACACTGCTATCTACGACCGTATGACTGCCTGGGAATTGGTCAGCTATTTTGGTCGGTTGCATGGAATGCCGCGCAAACAACTTGATACCCGGCTTGATCTACTCTTTGACCAACTGCGGATGAACGAGTTCCGTGACGTTCCGGGTGGGAAAATGTCGACTGGGATGAAGCAGAAGGTTTCCATTGCCCGAGCGATGGTGCATGACCCACCGGTTCTGATCTTTGACGAGGCAACGCTCGGACTCGACGTTCTCGTCGCACGGAACCTGCTCGAGGTGATCCGCGCGTTGCGAGAGTCAGGTAAGTGTCTGATTTTTTCGACGCACATCATGAGTGAGGTGCAAAGGCTGTGCGACCGCATTGCGATCATGCATCAGGGTCGCATTTTGGACATCGGAACTCTCAAGGAATTGCAACAACGTCACGAAGAAGATGAATTTGAGGAGCTGTTCTTTGGTTTATTGAGTCGGTTCGAGGATGGGCAAGAGGGCAACTGGAACGAAAAAGTCGAATTTCAGCCGCAGATTCCGGATGATGGAGGTGCATCGTCGTGAGTGACCAGGCGTCTCGCGTGCATCGCCCAAAACCGGAATCAGATAAACCCCGATTCTCGGCGATTGTTCTGATTTACATGCGTGAAATGAGGGATCAACTCCGCGATCGGAGAACACTATTCACGATCGCCCTGTTGCCAATCATGTTGTATCCGCTGGTGGGTACTCTGTTGTTGCAAATTGCCCAGTTCACGCGTCAACATACGACCACCGTATGCATCGTGGGAGCGGAACACATCCAAGACGGGCCACCCCTGCTAAAGGGAATCGGATTTTCGGACGACTACGCGGATAGTTCGAGCAATTTGAAACTTGTATTACGTGGGCCGGATGACCTGCTGGAAAACGAGACAGTTGCTGGTGCAACAACGCGATGGATCCAAGAGGGAACATTCGATGCAGTTGTGGTTTTCCCGCCAGGATTTGCCACGCCCGGATCAATGCCAGGCAGCGGCGTCGCAACGGTGCAGGTGCTTTACAACGTTGCTTCGGATGAATCACAAATTGCATTGAATCGGGTCACTGGCATCCTGAACGACTGGAAAGCGGATTGGGTCGGCAAATCACTGCAGGCTTCCGGCATCGACATGGCGATGCTGGAACCGTTTCAGATGGAAGATTTTGATGTGGCTCCGGAGCGCACGCGTGAAGCAGCTTTCTGGAGCAAAATGCTGCCTTTTATCATGCTGGTATGGGCGATGACAGGCGCGTTCTACCCCGCAATTGACCTCGTGGCTGGCGAAAAAGAGCGTGGAACGTTGGAAACACTGCTCTGCAGCCCGGCACTGCGAAGCGAAATTGTCTGGGGAAAACTTGGCGCGGTTGCCAGTTTCAGCATGCTGACTGCGGTCCTCAATGCGGGCAGCATGCTCGTGACCAGCACATTTGTTTTTCAGCAGATTGGCTTGGGGGGAGGGGCAACCGTTGGTGCGCCACCTCTGATTCCAATGCTATGGTTATTCGTCGCGCTCATTCCGCTTTCGTGTCTCTTTAGTGCGCTTGCACTAGCTGTGGCTGCCATGGCCCGCAGCAGCAAGGAAGGTCAGTATTATCTGATGCCGCTGATGATGGTCACACTTCCGCTAGTTCTGCTGCCAATGTTGCCTGGAATGAGTTTGTCGCCAGGAACCAGTCTGATTCCGGTGACCGGCATGTTCCTGCTTGTCAGGTCACTTGTCGAGGGGCAATACGGTGACGCATTGATGCACTTACCGTTCGTGTTTGGTGTTACCGCAGGATGCCTGTGGTTGGCCGTCACGTGGGCGAAGCGGCAGTTCGAAAATGAAGCGGTTCTGTTTGGTGGGCAGGATCAATGGGAACTCGGGCTCTGGGTGAAACATCTTTGGCGTGATCGACAGCCCGTTGCAACGACCGCCCAAGCTTATGCGTGCGGCGCTATTATACTGGTAGCTTTGTTCTTTGGGAAATTGGCGGCGACGTCGGCGCTAGGAGATTTGGCGGGGCTGACAAAGATGATTGTCAGCCAACAATTGGGACTGATTCTTGCACCTGCCCTGCTGATGTCCGTGATGTTGACGACCTCGATCCGCAGCAGTTTGAGGCTTCGCTGGCCACATTGGCTTTCGATGCCCATGGCGATTGGACTGGGAATCACGCTCCACCCGTTGTATCTCGCGTTGGGGGAGTGGATCGAATACACGTACCCGGTCAGCGAGGATGCGATGCAAGCAATGCTACCGTTTGTTGAGCAGATCGCAACGCTTCCCTGGATCAGCGTCGTGTTTCTGATGGCGTTCATTCCGGCCGTTTGTGAAGAGCTCGCGTTCCGCGGGTTTATCTTTGGCGGACTTGTCAGGCAGGGGGGCCGACTTCGCGCGGTCGTCGTGACGGCACTGCTGTTTGGAATCTCACATGGTTTCCTGCAACAGTCCATTGCTGCTTCCTGCATGGGGGTGTTGTTGGGTTGGATCGCGCTGCGTACTGGTAGCGTCCTGCCATGCATGTTGATTCACTTTACCAACAACGCATTATCCGTTTCAATCAGTCGTCTGGCCCGCAGCGATTTACCCGGAGTCGAGCTTTTATTTACCAGAACCCAGGCAGGTCCCGTGTACCAACCGTTGTGGTTCTTGCTGAGTATAGGGTTCGCAATGACGTTTCTTTTCTACTTTGCGTCACTGCGTTCACCAGTCGATGAATCCAATCCTCCGGAGCTTGAACCGGCTGCTGATTCGTCGTCAATGAACTCGCCAACTGCGACCGCATGATTAGCGCAGCATCGTGCCCAAGCTGTCTTCTTCGGAAGACCATGGGGGGAGTCCACAACTTTCACCCCGCAGTGCAACTCGCGGTTGACGTCAGGCGGGGGATCGCGCTGGCAGCAAGTGTTTGGGCACACCGTTGTGACAGCTGATGAGCTGAATGAGGACCCGCGGTATTTACGACTGAGCGGGAAAGCGTCCAAGCGTTAAAAATGCACTCATCGCGAGAATCCCCCGCCGGTCAGTATGGGGCCGGACTGACTCGCATCAGGGTGTTGGTATTTCCTGATACACGGGATGGCAGTGTGGTGCGGATTGAATTGCACACGCATCAGGCACATGGTGCATTAAAAATTGGCATCTGCCCAGTATCAGCTTGGTTGTGAAGGCCATCATCGAGACTGAACAGGTAAATTCGCTTTTCAAGCGGTGGAAATTCCTGCGATCTGGGCTGTGCTTCCTGTTTTTGTCTCTTCTTGGGCTGCGAAGGGATCGGATCGTGGAGGTTGGTACACGGCTTGCAACGAGCGATAAGAATACGTCGCATCCTCCATCGATTGTCGCAAGTTGTGAACGATGGATGGAGTTCAGCACGATGCGGATCGGGGAATCTTCGTGTCTCGTGATCCGATCTGTTGCTGGTGTTCGTGCGTGAGGGGAGACGACTGGTCGGGCTTATCGTCCGCCAGTCGTTTTTTTATTGGCGACTTGTGACATGATGATGTCTGCGTCATGCAACGATCAGCGAGCAAGTGCTGTGGGAGGCCGGAAGAGGGTAACAGTTGGGTTTCGGAGGCTCGATGCATCAGGTGCAGAAGCTGTTCGCAATCACTTACCAGCAGTGGCATCCTGATAGGGTGCCGACGGTGGGCGGATTTTTCTTGTCCACGGTTACTCTGCGCAATCTTAGTGTTTTTACTGTTCCACGAAGACACCGCTGCGTGGACCTAAGCACTAGGTTGTCATTCACGCGAAGGTATTGCAGGGCATCGTTGCTCACGAGAGTCTGTGGTTCCCATCTGTCAGCTGATATACTGGTTGTCGCCATGAATCACATCTTTGAACCTGACAACGCATCGCCACCTGCCCGGCCGGTGGTTCGAAACCGCCGCCGCGCGATTTTGATCTCAGTGCTATTTCATGCAGTGTTCTTGTTTGCACTTCTGTGGTGGTACATTCCGCGTCGTTTCAACACGGCGGCGTCGTCTTCTAAGCAATCAGCTTTGAGTGGTTCCAGCGGTCAAGCACCCGTGAAAGAGCCGCGGTTGCTCGCAGCGACATCAGGTGAGCATGTCCCGTCAGAACAAATCAAAGCCTCACTCGAATCGGCGATGGAGCAAACTGATGGACTGTCGAACGAACGAAAACTGAGTGAGCTTGAAAAAAACCTTAATCGTTTGAACTCGATTTCGTCACCGGAATCTATTCAAGCAACGACCGACAAGATTGCAGAAACGCTTGGGCTGGCTTCGGGCCCTTCTCCCAGTCCTAGCCCTGCTCAGGGGGCATTCGACACTGGGACAGCCCAAATCCATGACGTCACTCGAACACGACAGGAAAACGGCAGTTGGAGTTACCACTCGATGTTGGTTGACAAGGATGGCAGGACCCAGAGCGTGGAATTGACCGAGGCCGAAGGGGAGGTCACCTACAGCACTTTCCAGCAGTTGAAGAAGTTTCCGATGGCAGAAGGAATTTACCGACAGCTTGTCATGCCGATGCTACAAAGCGTGCTTGACGCTGCAGATGCTGCCGAAGAACAAGCTCGCAGGTTAAGACAGGAACAGGCAGCCGAGCAGGATCAGAATGCTCAGCACGAAGCGGCGGCGAGTGAGGCTGAGGAGCCAACAGAAGCGCCTTGAGCTGTCGCGCTTCTGGCTATGGTCAAGCAGCGGAAGCGGTTGTGCGGCCAAAGATTGGCTGCTCATGTCTGCGGCTCAGATTTACGCGACGCAGAAATGCAGCCACGTTTCTTTGCGGGCCTTGTTGTGAATGGATGCAACTTTCAACAGCGGCGACTCAGGGGGGCGTGTTGGTTGCATTACGAACGGCGGAGTGGGGCTTGCCAGGTTGGCTGCATGCCTCAGCGCGTCACGCTTTCCAGTGAGCTTGCTCTTAAATGGAGGGGAGTCGTTATTTTCGCTCTTTTCTTAGGGGTAGCGGGTTTGGTACTCCACGGCCGTCTCGAACACGGCGAAATCATGCATCATTTCTGTTTCACACGGCTTAGTCTTGCGTTTCTGTTGGCCAATACATGGGTTGCCAGCATGCAATGTCATGGGCAAACGCTTTCTGCGCGGAACCCACAAGCCGCCATTTATGACAATACGATCTGCGATGTCCCTTATGTGGACCCCCGTGAAACACCGATTGAGCGATACCGCAAAAGTTTTTGCCAAGGCGCTGAGATTCGTGGCGGATATTTATTTGACCTTGGCGATAAGCAAGGCGGGATGAATCAGGCTTTTGAGGAAGTGCGTGCAAATTTTGGGATCCCACTGGGAAGCATGGACAATCTGATCGGCTTGCGTCCCTATTTTCGGGCTGATCAGCTCCAAGGTTTGAACTCGATTGATTTACCAAGTGTGCTTTACAACACAGGTCTGAACATTTTGCATCAGAGAAAGTGGAACCCCACTTTTTCCTCAACGGTGGTAGTGACGCCATCAATTCGAAGTGACTTCACCACCAGTGACCATGCCTTCCGTGTATTTGGGCTGGCGTTGATGAACTGGAAGTGTCGTGACGACCTGACCGTTTCATTGGGCGCTGTCTATTTTGATCGGGCGGATTTCAATTTGTTGCCTGCATTCGGGATCGTCTGGACCCCAACACCTGAATGGAAAATCGATGCCACCATGCCTCGGCCGCGTATTTTTCATCGACTCTGGAAACGCGGGGGAGAGGCCGAGGGTTGGGCCTACTGTGGTGGCAGCATTGGCGGCAATACTTGGGCGGTCACTCGTGAATCTGGTTTGACGGACGAATTAACGATCCGCGATTTCCGCATCATGGGCGGTTACGAAGTGATCCAGCAGGGGAATCGGGGACATTTTGTTGAGGCAGGGTTAGCCTTCGGACGGACGGTTGAGTATGAACGTGCCGACACTGAACTGGATCTTGATGCCGGTCTTTATATCGATGCTGGTATCAAGTTTTGAACGCCTGCAGCGGGGCCTGGCAGCAGAGATTCATGTTGTTTCCGTGCTGGCGCAGTCGGACCCTGTGAACTCAAGATCCCGAAGTGGTCGGGGTATCGGGAGTTGGATTTTCGGCGTCCCCGTCGTTTCCTAGCTCGGAAAGCATTGCTTCAACAATCATTTTCAGCGATTCACTCGCGTCCTGCTTGGTGATGGATTCAAGCTGAATTGCAATTTCACGCGTGAGGTCGGCGATCATGACTCCCCAAGCGTGCCGTTCATCCAACTTTGAATTGTGATGCCAATGGCCAAGATTCAAAGAGCAGGCAAGTCCACGATCTGCAATCCATCCACGGATCATTTCTACGGCATACTCGTCATTTGTAACCGCAGCGGGGCGTTCCAGTTTTTTCCGGTGATCTTCCATGTATGGTTTCCGTTGAGATGTTTGTCCTTTCAGATCGCTGGCTACCCCTTCAATGTTAGGGGTTTGCCCTCAGTGGCTCGCCAGGACGTGGGGCGAGGTTGTGTTTTCGCGTCGCGGTGCAACCAGTGTGTGAACGTTTGATTTTGCTGAACAAGTCCAATCAGACAGCAAGTTTTCCGTACTTGCGACACACAAATTCGCAGGGTTTTGGGGTGACCCGATTGGCTATAGCCCAAAGCTCGCAATCGCGAGTCCGTGATGTTGTACCCAATCAGGTGCGGACGGGCGATTCACAAAGAGCCGGAAAGTGATACTTTGGGTCGTAAACCTTCATTGAGGGACATACTTCTTGCACGGTTTTGAACTATGGATCACGCCAACGAACGAGGCACGGACAAGCCAAACCGCTTGTCAGACCCATCGTTAAACTATGCGTGGCGGGCTTGGTCATTGCGTCACTTTTGCCTGTAACGCTTGGAATGACTGCGCTGAGAGACATTGTGCTGAAGGCAATCGTGAACAGTGACAAACTGACTCTGCGGAGTTCTGGTGCCAGTCTTGGATTTTTTTCGCCCATTTCGGTAACCGAACTGAGGGTTGAGTCGATAGACGAAGACAACAAAGTCTCGTTCCAGAAAATTTCGGCGGACAGATCTTGGCTTGGGATGTTGTTTTCCAAGCCAGACCTCGGAAGCTTTCGTTTTGAGCAACCCAAGGTTGACATCACCGTTCGCCCTCAAAAGCCTTGGGACAAAAGTCCAGAGGATTCTAAAAGCCCACGCCCGACCACACCGCTACTTCCGAACCTGACCACACACATTGTTGATGCTACAGTCATCGTTCGCACTTTGCCAAATGAACCGCCGCCCATTGAACTCACAGGACTCAATGCAGAAGTGCGTTTGGAAAGAAGGAGCTCTCTTTCTATCTTGATTGCTTGAACCTGCTCGCCTGTTTGACCATCAACCTTTGACGCCACAATTGTGCGGTCACGGTTTACAATTGATCGCACCTTTGCTTGCCGACTAAGTTTCAGCCAGTGGAGAATTCTCGTTGAATCTGACCAAATGTGCGATTCCCGCTGGCAGCGTGCCGGATGCAAAAAGTGAGAAAGCATCTGCCCTTGAGGTAAGCGGCCAGTTGGATCTTCACAGTGCTCATGCTTCGATGAAGAATACGTTGGCAAGTAATGTGGTCGCGATGGTGATGCAGTTGGCTGGCATCAGCCTGCCGGATGCGGTTACCGTTGCGCAAAATGTGACGGTTGAATTCGAAGGAGTCGATGGCCGTGTTCATCACAGCGGATTGGCACTACTCCTGCCACATGGCGAGGACTCGATCGAAATTGTTTTCAGTGGCTCGGTTGGACTCGATGAAACCTTGGACCTTAACTTGGCAGTGAAGTTGCCCGAAGGACTGATGGGAAAAGGAGTGGTTCGAGATGCATTGACTCGGGAACCCATCCAATTCGCTGTTGGCGGAACACTTGAATCGCCAAAACTCAAACTGGCAGGGAAGCAAGGGATTTTGCAATCCGTTGGAAATCTGTTTGAGTCCGCAGGAAAGGCAGCAGGCGATCCCACCACAGTGGATGTGGGCAATGCGATCTCAGATGTCCTTGGCGACGTACTGAACCTTGCAAAAGAAAGATCTGAGAGGAAGCGGGGGTCACAGAACGGTGAAAATCCCGAAGCGGAGCCTGAAGATCCCAATGCTGGACGAACTCCATTTCTACCCCGGATGCGTGGAAACGATGGTGGGAGTGGTATCCTGCCGCGACGTTGACGAGGCGGCAACTCTCCACCACAAAAT
>PKCN01000036.1 GCA_002862205.1 Planctomycetaceae bacterium
ACCGCCGAGTCCACCGCCGATTCCGACACCGACTCCGAAACCGTCTCCGAAACCGTCTTCGAAACAGTCGCTGACACCGTCCCCGACACCGGCGGTCTTGCCAAGTACCCCGAGAGCAGCCTTTGGCTTGACGCAGACCACTCCGCTACCCTTGCCCCACTCGCCCCCGTAACGGCCCCAACATTGGGACCGGTCACCCTCCGGGAACAGTCACCCTCCGGGACCAGCCACCCGCTGATCAGTCATTTGAACACAACCACGAACCCACGATTCTGTAGCCAAGCACATCGACATTGGTCGTTGAGGCTTCAAACATTGATCATCAGCAAGGAAGTTCGGCATGCAGGTTAATCGCAACAGCAAGTTGGAGATCCCGGCATCGCTGAGGGACAAGTTGCTTGCGTTTCGGCGACGCGTGTGGCTTTTGAAGATGGTCGAAGCAATCGCCGGCGCAGTCATTGGTGTGTTAATTGGTTTCCTTTTGACCTATCTGCTGGATCGTTTTTTTGACACATCGGCTCTGATGCGTGGCCTTATCCTGCTGGGATCCACCCTCACATGCGGTTTGATTCCGATCGCAGTGAACCGCTGGATTCTCAAGCGTCGGCATCTGGAGCAGCTGGCTCGACTGTTATCGGAAACACAGCCTGCAGCTGGTGATCAGTTGCTGGGTGTGATTGAGCTTTCCGAGGACAGGTCGGAGCAGTCACGGTCACCGGAACTGGTAGAAGCCGCGATCAAACAGGTCTCGGCGTCGGTGCAACAACAGGATTTGACCAGAGCGATCCCGCATCCCCGTCACCGTGAACGCTCAATCGCCGCTGCGGCATTAGCGTCTGCCGTCATTCTCCTGCTGGTCTTCACTGCAACAGCGACAAAGAATGCCTGGGCCCGTTTTCTGATGCCTTGGGGCTCGACGCCACGGTACACGTTTGCCGGGGTCAAAGACTTGCCGGAGAACCTTGTGGTGGCACATGGCGAAGCGTTCGATTTGGCGGTCTCGCTTCGTGAGGACACGGAGTGGTCGCCAAACAATGCCAGTGTTGTTCTGAATCGCCAAGCTCCTTACCAGGCGAGCCTCGCGCAGAACGGTTATCAATTTACGCTTCCCGGTCAGATCCAAACTTCGGACTTGTTGATCAAAGTAGGCGATTTCAAGGGCAAGTTATCCGTCGAGCCCAAACTGCGCCCTGAACTCAACTCAATCAAAGCCGTCGTGCAACTTCCCCCGTATTTGGGTCGTACTGAGACGATCAGCAAGGATGTCCGAAGTTCCTCGCTGTCGGTCGTCCGAGGTAGCGAAACCACGCTCATAGCGGTGGCCTCCCGCGACCTGGCCACCGCAACCGTGAACGGTCAATTGACCACACCAACAAGCGACTCGTTTTCGACAGAGCCGATCCTGATTGAGGAAACTAATCAGGTTGAGTTTCAGTGGTCGGACCACCATGGATTATCCGGCAGTAAGCCTTTCGAGCTTTCCATTGAGGCCACCGAGGATGCATCACCCACCCTCATCTGTGACAACCTGCCTCGACGCAAAGTAATGCTGGACTCCGAAGTCCTCTCATTCACCATCCGAGCCAGGGACGATTTTGGTGTCAAGCGAGTGGGTGTTGAGTGGCAGGGCCTCGACGAGTCCCTACCCAGCGTGGCGTCGGGCGAGACGATTCTGGGGGCGGGCAACCAGCAAGCAGAATTTCTCGAACTGGCAGGAGTATTTTCGCCAGCCGCCCAAAAAATCACACCGCAACCGTTAGCGGTGCGTGTGTTTGTTGAAGACTACCTGCCTGGGCGGGCGAGAGTTTACTCGCCCACCTCGGTGTTCGATGTGCTTGATGCAGAACAACACGCCATCTGGATCACCACTCAGCTTGCTCGCTGGCATCGGATGTCTCTGGATGTTCGGGACCGGGAGATGCAGTTGCATGAAACCAACAAGGAATTACGCGAACTGCCCACAGACGAGCTTGCCACGGATAACAACCTTGAGAAACTCTCCGAGCAGGCTGACCGTGAACGAAACAATGGAAGACGGCTCAAGAGCCTTGTTCAAAATGGTGAGGGACTTCTCAAAGAGGCGATGCGCAATTCAGACATTGCCGTTGACAATCTCGACCAGTGGGCAGAGATGATGCAGATTCTCAAGGACATTTCAGCCAATCGGATGCCCTCAGTGGCCGATCTGCTCGAGAAATCTGCCCAGCAGGCAAGCCAATCTGCGACAAAACCGGACAGCAAACAAGGCAAACAAGTTGGCAAGAACCGGCTCACGCAATCAGGACAGACCAAGCCTGGTGAGCAAGACGACGCTGACGCCGAATCACCCACTCCCGCGCCAAGTATCAATGACGTTGAATCGACTCAACACGATCTGAGTAAAACAAAACCCGAAGAAGCTCCACCGGGCAAACCGGGGCAGGGACGATTAGGCCTGCCTGACACAAAACTTGCGGGAAATGCCAAGAGTGACTCCCCCCCGGGCGAGCAGGAACCACCCATGGAGGGTGCCGTCACCGAACAAAAAGAACTGCTTGCAGAGTTTGACAAAGTTGCAGATGAGCTGAACAATATTCTTGCCAATCTCGAGGGCAGTACTCTGGTCAAAAGGCTGAAAGCTGCCTCGCGAAAACAGCAATCTGTGGCGGGTGCGCTGTCTAATCTGGTACCCAACTCATTCGGTGTGTCAGAACGCGAAAAGGAAATACACTCCAACACGTTTTCACAGCTTGCCGAGGTTGAATCCAATAGCAGCAGCGAGGCCTCCCATATCATGGATGACATGGCCGCCTACTTTCAACGAAGTCGTTTCATGCTGTTTCAGCGAGTGCTCGACGACATGCGTGAACAGGACGTCACCGCTGAACTGCGACTGCTCGCCGAAGATTTGAGACGCGAGAATGGACTCGCGATATCCCAGGCAGAATACTGGAGTGACAACTTCGACCGTTGGGCCGAGGATCTCGTCGAAGTGACCAAAGGAGGCGCTAGTCCGGGAGGAAAGTCAAAGGGTAGTTTACCGCCAGCAATCGTGCTCGAAGTGCTGCAATTGTTGGAAGGGGAAGTCAAACTTCGCGAACAAACACGAGTCGCCGAGCAGGCAAGGCCCGCCATTACCGATACAGAACATGTGATGACTGCCAACGGTCTGTCAGAAAAGCAGCACACTTTCAATGAACGCATGGACGAAGTCGTACGGCGAATTCGAGAACTCCCGGATGCAGAATCAGAGTTTGACAAGGAAATTGGTTTGTTGACCCAAGTTTCAGGTGTGATGGCAGAAACTACCGAAATCCTGGTGAAGCCAGAAACTGGCCCCCCAGCCATCGCAGCAGAAACGGAAATCATCGAACTGCTGCTGAAGTCAAAAAGGTTCAACCCCAACGCAGGTGGCGGAGGGGGTGCAGATCCCGGTGGAGGCGGTAGCGGTGAGACCGAAACGCCCGCACTGGCACTGGTCGGTTCAGGCGTGAACGAGCAGGAAAATCGCGAGGAACTTTCCGCAACCCAAGCCACTGGTACCACCGGTGTCCCACTTCCCGAAGAATTTCGTGCCGGCTTGGATCAATATTTTTACCGCCTGGAAAAATGGAAATCTGAATCTCAACCGTAATCTCATTCCGTGTGGAGACCGCAAATCCAAACCACACCAAGAAGCACCCATTCGCTCACTACAACTGAGAAACTACGTCAATGCGACCCTTGCCTGTCAACTCGAATTACAAGCCGCCAGCTTACCAAGGCAAATCGCGCAATATGCCAAAGCTCGCAACGTATCTGTTCATCGTAACGTGCGTGATCACAAGCATACTGTCATCGACTGCTTTTGCTCAGGTGAACGTGGCGCGCGGGCGAGTTGCGATTCCACTGGAACGAAAACTCAATGAGTTATCGCAACGGGAGGTTTTTTTCGTGAACAAGATCTGCAAGCCGAATCAGACGCAGCAGCAACAGATTTCTGAGTCAGCGAGCGAGAAAGCAAAAGAGATGCAGAAGATGTATCTGGAGTACAGCAAGAACCGCGCCCCCGCAACTTGGCCCCGCCCTCAAGCAGTGATGCTCGAGCATCTACAAGATGCCGTCGCCGCGACATTTTCCCCGGCAGTTTCCAAAGCCTACAACAACGAAATCGCAGCCCGAAAACAGGCGAATCTGACGGCTACCGCATCCATTGTGACAAATCTGATCGATTCGCAAGTCCTGTTATCGCATGATGAAATTGACACGCTGGAAGCAAAGATTTCTGAATTCGACACGACAAAAAACGCAACACTGCCTGTCGCATTCCTCTACCAACACATGATTCCGATACCAACAGCACAGAACATGGAATCGCTGCTCTCAAACCGCCAACACACGCTATGGAAAACTCAAAAACACCCAAATTACAACCAGCCTTGGGTCAATTATTTTAATTCCAACGACTTTCTTTCTTCCATTTTACCACCGGGGGTTGGTGCCGACGTGATCAACAGGAAACTCGAAAACCGTCGTGATCAGCCACTGGTAAAATAGATTTTCGTCTAAACCAATTTGCACGGCCCACTCTGCAATCCTCACCAACACCTATGTTTACAGTCATTACATTTCGCACCATCTCACTCCGGCTATCCGCTGCATTGCTGGCCCTGCACCTGGTTCAAATGGGCAGGGCTGAGGCGCAGGTGGTAGCCAAACCGGTGAGGGTGATTAACTACAGTGCAGAAAACTTTGATCGACTCTGTTTTCGCAACATGGTCGCTACGGCAGCGCGGGAAAAGGCCCAACGCATGCTTAACGCGAAAACGGCGCTCACGGAATCCTCGGTCAAACTGACGCCCGAGCAAAAGTCACAACTCCTCCTGGCTGGTGAAATCGACATCCAGCGGTTCTTTGCTGCGTTTGAGGAGATGAAAAGCTGGTGGAAGTTTGGAAGTATCCCACAGGACTTTTTCTCCGAACAGTTTCCCAAAATGCGAGCCGCAGCCATGCCGCTGATGGAGCGTTATCAGGCTGGCTTGCACGACGAAGGATCACTTTTTCACAAAACGAAGGTCATGATCCTTGCACCTGCCGACTTCCAAACAATGGAAGATTTTGCACAACAACGTAAACGGAAACTTTATCGCAACATGGTCCGTGCGACGGTCGCAGCGTTGGACGCACGACTCCCACTGACGATGCAACAACGAGAGTCAGTGATCACTACCGTGCTTGAAAACACGACAGAATTGGATCCCCACAATTACAACGAACCGATGCTTTTTATTGTTTTGCCTAAATTCAAAGAGGTTGAACCACAGCTCAAGCCTCTCTTTAGCCAGGATGAATGGCCGGTAGTCCAAAGGTTCATCAACCTCGCAGGTTTACGAAAACGCTAATGTTAAAAATGCTCATTCAAATTTGCTGCTCTGCTGTTCTGGTGCTGGCAACCTTGCCCCTATTGCATGGCCAATCGCTGGAAATCCGTAGCGGTGACCCTGTCCCCCGCGACGTGCGTGACATGTACGATCGTGGGCTCAATTTTCTGAGCCGAACCCAGGCCACTGATGGCGGTTGGCCATCGCAGCAACAAGGCGCTGGAGTGGCCGGCATGGCTGTGATGTGCTTCATGGCATCAGGTGAAGATCCGAACTTTGGAATGTATGCGGGGAATATTCGCAGAGCGATTCGGTACATGATTGCCAAGCAGGAAAAGACAACCGGTTATTTTGGCGGCTCGATGTACCACCATGGGTTCGCATGCCTGGGCTTGGCCGAAGCCTACGGGGCTGTGGATGATCGCAATCTCTGGGATGGGGTTCCCAATGCGACCAACCGATCGATTGGGCAATCGCTGGAATTGGCAGTCCGATCATCGATCACTTCGCAAAAAACCAACACCTTTGGAGCTTGGCGTTACAACCCAAGCGGTAGCGATGCAGATACATCCGTGGCAGGTGCAGTGCTGATGGGAATGCTTGCCGCTCGCAATGCGGGCATTGAGGTCCCCGACGAAGCCATCGATCGAGCCATCTCATATTTCATCAAGATGACGGCACCTTCCGGTCAAGTCGCGTATTCGGGAGGTGTTGGAGGCTTCAACGAATCACTTGCTCGCATCTCGATTGCGAATCTTGTGTTCTCGATTGCGCGGCGAAAAGACATTCCGCAATTCAAAACAACACTTGGTTATTTGAAGGACAAGATGCAGGGCGGCAGCCCTGGCCATGGAGGTGTTGAATATCAGAGCTACTATCAGGCGCAGGCTTTTTTCCAGGCTGACATTGCTGCATGGAACAACTGGAACAAAAATCTGGTTCGCAGACTGAAAAAGACTCAGGCTGAAGACGGCAGTTTCAGCGGAACTCACGGCCCCCACGTCTCAACCAATTTGTCTCTTCTTGCCATGGCCGTCAATTATCGATTCCTGCCCATTTATGAGCGTTGATTTGTTTCCTTCATTGATCGACACGCGAGCCCGTTTCTGGAACATGGTGCTGACCTTCCTCCTGACCTGTGTAGTTGGGGTCACGACGGGCCTTGCGCAACAAACTGAAGCACCAAATGCATCCGAAACTGCGATCGGGCAGTCGTCGGGCGCGATAGCCCCTGTCAGAACGGGCGAGCCGACGCCTGCCGGTGCACGCACCGGGCTCCTTACTCTGATTGATGGAAGTCAGATCCCCGGCCAACTGCGAGACTCCGAGAAACCCGGTGTGATCGAGTGGATCGGCACAGGTTTCAGCACCCCCTTCCATTTCCTGACGGAAGCGATCGAGAGTATCAAATTTGCGAAAGTGTCGCTGCCACCGGAAGGTTTGTCCTCGGACGAGTTTGCCATTGAATTCACCAACCGGGACATTGTGTACGGTAACATCGTTGCTTGGCAGTCAGGCTCCCTCACTGTGACCACACAATCCTTCGGTGATCTGAAAGTCCCCACAGAATCAATCACACGCCTGTATCGTGTTCAGGAAAACGAAACGCTGCTATTTGCCCGATTCAATGGTCTGCAGTCATGGAACACCGCTCAGTGGGAAACGCAAGGATGGCAGGAGACGGGGAATTATCTTTCCACCCAGGAACGTGGTGCGGTGCTCAACGGTGACTTGGGTGTTCCCCCACGCTCAGTCATAGAGCTCACTTTATCGTGGAAAGATCAGGCGGACTTTGTGATATCACTGGGGTCAGATGTGACAGCGACCCAAGACCTTCCTATCGATGGCTGGCGTTTAGAAACAGCAGGTCAGAAGTTGATTGCGGTACGAGAGTCCAGCGAAATCGCCAACTTGAAAATGGTGGCTGACCTCAGCTTGCGCCGCGACTTGAGACTGACGTTCTATCTCGATCAAATGGCGGGAAAATTGCATGTGATGCGGAAAGACGGAAAAAAATTGGCAACCCTGTTGATGCCGACTCCACCGACCCCCGCTGACAAAGAGGCAAATGCGTCTGCGAACCAGACCGAAGCCGAACGTTCCAACCCGAATTCTCAGAGCGGGATTCGCATTGTGAATCGGGGTAAGCAACTGACGGTGGAACGCATTTCCATTGCGCGTTGGTTAGGTGACCTTCCGGACTCCTCAGCGGACGCCGATGCATTGGTGGCTTTCGACGACGGCACATTCGCATCAGGAAGCATCGAGTCGCTTGAATCCGGGCAGCTTTCCATCGGCCAAATCGCTCCCAAGTCAAAATTTGACTGGAAACGTGTGACCGGCATTACCTTTCGCAAACCCAATCCACCACCTGCACCTGCACAATGCGCCTTATTTCTTCAAAACGGCATCCGACTCTCTGGGAGTCTTATCAATTTTGATGAAAGCACATGCACACTCGCCTCGGCCAATGCAGCTTCGCCCTCTCGCATACCCAGACGTGACATCCGTTCGCTCATCATTTTCTCGCATGAACCCAAACCACCTGAGGTTGCGATCAACGGCGAGATCAAGGGCCGACTTCAACTCGGCGAACTGAACCTTGCGGGCGTCCTGGCTCCTTCTGACTCGGCATCCGGGCAAAATGCAGCAATGCAGTTTCGTTGGAAACCGTACGGCAGCACGGTTGCGGCCAAGATGAAGACAAATATCGCTGGCAATGTGCTGTATCGAAAAGTCCCCAAACCGGGGCCCAAGAGTGCGCAAGCGCGGGCGCAGGAAATGCAGCGTCTCCGTATCCGCCAGCAGCAGCGAGGCCTCAACTTTGGTGAGTTATTTTTGAAACGGGCCGACGAGGAAAAAACACCGAAAGTGGAACGCGACGCCCACGTCGTCCACGTCCGAACGGGAGACATCATCTCCTGCCGAGTGGATCGGATTGATAACAGCGGCATTTACGTCTCGACCATCGATTCCAAAGATGGCTTCGTTTCTCATGAAGAGATCAAAGCAATTGAGTACGTCACGAACGCACCCCCACCAGATCTCGAGGCCGCCAAGCGTGAACGCCTGCTGACGATTCCCAGACTTCAAAAGTCGGCACCACCCACGCACCTGCTGTGCTCGCACAACGGCGACTTCCTTCGCTGCCGATTGATCGATGCAAACGCGGACCGCGTTCGTGCCGAAGTACAATTGACAGAAATTGAATTACCGAGGAATCGAATCGCTCAAATCATCTGGCTACACCCGGACGAGATCGACGACACGGAGAGTGGAACAAACTCCGCCACAGCACCCGCAGATCAGTCCATGACTTCAATTTATGACGATTTGGCTCAAGTGCTGCTGCGTAATGGCAAACGCATCACCTTCAAACCAACCCAATCGACGCAAACGCACATCAGTGGTGAAAGTGCAATCATTGGCCCCTGTAGCTTCGCGTTGGAAACTGTCGATCAGCTCATCATCGGTAAACAGATTCTGACCGAAGTGACGGACATCGCGTACAACCGCTGGAAATTGCAGGCGGCACTGGAACCACTCGTCACCGCCGCGATGGAACAGGGAAACGACGCCAGCGCTGCTGCGTCACCTCTGATTGGCCAACCCGCACCTGAAGTATCACTCCGACTGCTGGATGGAACACCGTTCAAGCTATCAGATCAGAAAGGCAAAATTGTAGTCCTCGACTTCTGGGCGACTTGGTGTGCACCCTGCATGCAAACAATGCCTCTGGTTGAACAAGCGATGGAACAATTCGATTCCGATAAAGTCAGCCTGGTTTCGGTCAACCTGCAGGAGTCTGTTCAGCAGATTCAACCAGTCCTTGAGCGATACGATCTCGATTTAACAGTGGCGTTGGATACTGATGGTGTTGCTGCCGCACGCTATGAAGCCCGGGCCATTCCGCAACTGGTCATTGTTGGCAATGACGGTGTTGTAAAACAGCTTTACGTCGGGGGCGGGTCCAAGGTCGTCAATCAAATGACGACGGCAATTCAAAACATGCTCGACCAGGCAAACGAATAAAAACATCGAAAAACCAGTGGTTGGCAACATGCGTTACCGCCCCAGGTTCCCGACAAGCACTTGGCGTGGACCTCAACGGGCGAGCAAAGACGTGATGGAGATCGACGAACCGTTCAGTCCACATCGATCTGGCAACTGCACTCCACCAAGGTTCCTTGGCAACGTGGGCATTGCTCATGGCGACACCCCGGAACGTGAAATTGTGCTCTCTGCACCCCGCACTCCTGACATAGCCCAGCAGGTTCTCCTGCGCCAACATGCGCAGACAGAGGCACTCGGCTCAAACGCTGGCCGTGCATCAAATAGTTGCGAATCTCCTGCGCATCCTCTATCTCTTGCGGCCAATCAGCTGCCATCAGCACACCGTGATATTCGACCAAAGCGTCCACCGGAATCTGCGGGGCCTCATCCACCCTTTGGACATCTTCTACCAGGGAAAGTGGTTGCCAATCCAGCAGACTCAACAAGTCCGCAGACTGACGCAAAAAAAGTCGAAATGCCCGCTGCACGTCGTCAACCGTGATCAGCGATGAATCAACCAAGTAATGTTGCTCCGACGATCCCAGACGATGCTCAAGTGCAAAGCTGCCATCCGAATTGTGGTAGGTTTGAACAAAATATCCTGCCTCCGATGAGAGCACCAAAAACTCCTCGCGTCCAAGGTGCTCGACGCTGCGTTGGATATCAGATTCATTCGGTGAGTCCAAATGTTCACTGTCATTGATATTTAGACGCATCAACGTACTCCTCAGGTTCAATCCCGGTTCGCTAACGATGACTTGAAGCCAATTCTTGTGATCGGCGAAAGTGAAATGTACTGGTCACTACTTCCGTTTGCCAATCCTGTCGTACCAGATTGTCACGGCAAACTTCAGCTCGAACAAGGCGTGATGCGACCAGCCAAACAACGACCAGCCAAACAACGATCAGCCAAACAACGACCAGCCAAACAACGACCAGCCCGGAGCGAAGTGTCAATTTCCGCCACGCCCAACATTTTTCCTGCGAACCTCATGTATCAAGATGAATGAATCCGCCATCGCAGACTTGTGGATTCAGTGGAGCATACGAGCGTCGTGTGCATTGGTTTACGTTCGGTTGCTATACCGGCTAGGGAGCAGACGAGGCATTCCCAGTTCGCCGGGACGTCTAGAACGGGGACTATGGGTTTTAGCGTTCCTTCTATTTGCGTTACATGTTTGTCTTGCATTTCACCACATCCATCAGTGGCAGCACAACAATGCATGGCAACGCACCGCGGTCGAAACGGAGAGTCTCATGGGTGTACGCCGAGGGGATGGAATCTGGGCGAATTATCTGATGCTTCTCATTTGGGGGTTCGATGTTGTGAGGGTACATCGTGCAAGTCGGTCTCATCTTGCCACGTCTGCACGTATCGACCGCTTGGTTGGGTGGTTCATCGGATTCATGTTTTTCAACGCGACCTTTGTCTTCGGACCTGTATTTTATCGTTACCTTTTCTTACCCGCAGTGGCACTTCCTTTTTTCATTTGGCTATGTCCATTGAAAGCACGCAAATGACTGGGGCAGTTTACAACCACGGTTCCGCTTGCCGCTACAATGCGAGTGACCAAGACCATTCACTTCAGACTCATACTCGCTCGGACGGCCACCATGTCCCACGCCCCTCGCATGCCATCTCCTGTTCCGTTAACGCTAGTGATTGCGGCAATCATCGCGTATTCAACGACACTGAGTGCGGATGATCAAAGCACTGAAACAGTCATGGTGTCAAAGTGGGCATTTGAATCAGCACGGTCGGAAATCACTCCTGAGCATCGGCAGGTCGAGGCAACCTCAAGCGACCCTGGCTTTCTGGAGATTTCGGCAGATCAGCGTGAGGGTCTTTCGGGTTACTGGAGCACTCGCCAGTCCGTGGAACCGGGTAGCCACGTTCGCTTCGAAGTGCGACGAAGAACGGATAACCTGAAGCTGAAAAGGCGAGCTGCGATCGCTCGGGTTTTGTGGCTTGACAGCCAAGGCCGTGCAGTGGAACGAGCAAAACCCACGTTCAGTTCCTATCGTCCGGGTAAACGACCACGAGCGGAACCTGAGTTTCCGCCGGTCACCACAAGCAAGGAAGACTACGATCTGTTGTCAGCAATCTACGCTGTTCCCCCCCAGGCTACTCAAGCGCAAATTGAATTACACTTTCGTTGGGGCAATGCCCGTTCAACCGTGCGATGGGGATATCCAACCCTAACAAAGGTCACGGCACCGAAGTCACGTGTGGTAAAACTGGCGACAGCGCACCTGCAGCCGCGGGACGGTAGCACCCCCCTCGAAAAGTGCCAACAATTTGCGTCTCTGATTGCTACGGCAGGACAGCAGGGCGTCGACCTCATTGTGCTGCCAGAAACGCTGACCTATTACAACAGCAAAGGGACGTACGCAGATGCTGCTGAACCGATTCCTGGTCCCTCCACCGAATACTTTGGGAAACTTGCCAACCAGCATGATCTGCATATCGTCGCAGGTTTAATTGAACGTGACGGTCACCTTATCTACAACGTGTCAGCGTTAATTGGACCGGACGGCAAGCTAATCGGGAAATACCGAAAGGTGACGCTTCCACGCGGAGAGATCCAAGGCGGGATTACTCCTGGCGACTCGTATCCTGTGTTTCAGACCAGCTTTGGAAAAGTTGGGATGATGATCTGTTACGATGGTTTTTTTCCCGAGGTTGCCAGAGAGCTGAGCAATCGCGGTGCGGAGATCATTGCCTGGCCGGTCTGGGGATGCAATCCACTTCTGGCGTCAGCACGCGCCTGTGAAAACCATGCTTATGTCGTCAGCAGCACCTACACCGACCACAGCCGGGAATGGATGACATCATCAATTTTTGGCCACGACGGCACAAGTTTGGCTACCGCAACCCAATGGGGGACCTTGGCGATCGCGGAAGTCGACCTAGGAGCCCCGATGTACTGGCACAGCCTCGGTGATTTCCGAGCACAAATATCTCCACATCGCCCAAAATTAGAGGCTCAACCGTGACCGCACGCTCGCGTGGGCGACTGTAACCTCAGCGCCAGTCCAAATCGCTCCATCATCGTTTACCTACCACGTTGGGCAGCGCATTTCGCGGGTGAGCCCTTGCTGGTCCAGTGGGCCGGCATCGAAAAACCTTCACGCGGGCTAGACGATCGCGGAACTGCGGGTCCAGAGCCACCGATTCCTGACTCACGTTCGCATTCGCTGTACAATGAGCCGGTTGGATTCTCGATACAATCAGCCTTGCAGAGTGCATGAGGGCAACTCAGTCACTCTCAACGGACAGTGAGGGGCCAATGCCAACTCTCTGGCCCGAAACACCTGTCTGTTCATCCTGCAACCTTGCATCCTGCAACCCTGCACTCCCCATCCCACCTCCAGCGGCGTCGCTGCAAATCGCTTGCACATGCCTGTTATACGCTTCGCCCCTAAACGAGTGGTTCCATGTTCCGCACGCTTCCCACAAAACCTTGCAACCGGTTTCAGTGTCGCTGTCAGCCATTTCTGGCTGCAATCCTCTGTGTGTTGACGACGATGTGTCTGGGGCTCGGGGTCCCAGCACTGGCAGAAGCGCCGGCTGCAGTAAAGATTGCGTTGTTTGACGTCGATGCCACTCCTCCGGTTGGCACCATGATGGCGTATGACCGTGTCGTTCGCGTCGAGGAATTAGGATTACGATGCCGCGGCATTGTGCTCATGGCGAGCGAGCAGCCGATTGTGCTTTGCGCCGTGGACTGGATTGGCATCGGCAATGCGTCGCACGACGCCTTTCGCGATCGGATCGCTAAAGCTGCAGGCACCACTCGTCAGCGTGTTGCTGTCCATACCCTGCACCAACATGACGCACCACGCAGCGACTTCTCGGCTGAACGTCTCCTGCACCAGGTGGGTGTGACCGATGTTGGTCTGCACGAAGGTGCATTCACCCGTGAAGTCCTTTCACGCGTTGAGACCGCGATATCCAATGCGATTAAGTCCCCGAAGTTGGTAACCCATGTGGGCTATGGTTCGGCCAAAGTTGAAAAAGTGGCATCCAATCGGCGAATTCTCGGCCCGGATGGCAAAGTGGCCGCGACCCGTTACACGACATGCCGCGATCCGAAATTGAGAGCCGCCCCGGAGGGTGTCATCGATCCGGAATTGAGCGCTATCACATTTTGGAACGACCAAAAATTGCTCACGGTGTTGACCTATTACGCATGTCACCCTCAGAGCTATTATCGCACCGGCGTCCCGAGTCCGGACTTTCCAGGCATCGCACGCTTCCTTCGCGGCCAGGATGTACCCGACGTACTTCACCTGCACTTCAACGGCGCGGGCGGCAACATAGGCGCCGGAAAATACAATGATGGAGACAAGGCGAATCGTTTGACGCTGGCAAGACGTGTGGCGTTGGGCATGAAACAAGCGACAGACTCAGCGGTAAAAATTCCATTACAGGCAACTGACGTAGGCTGGTCAGTCGCGCCCGTATCGCTACCGCCAGCAAAGCACCTGAAGCGTTCGGAACTCGAAGAAAAACTGGCTCAATGGAAACCCAAAGACTACTGGGGCAGTGCCGACGAACTTGCGTGGCTGAATCGCTGTGAAAGCGGGCACAAAATCGATCTCAGCTGTCTTCGATTGGGCGACATACGCATTGTGCATATGCCGGGCGAGTTGTTCGTAGAATATCAACTGGCCGCCAAGGCGATGCGTCCTGACCTGAACGTAGCCATGGCAGCCTACGGAGACTACGGCCCGGGCTACATCGGAACAGAAATCGGGTATAGCCAAGGTGGCTATGAAACGAGTGCCCGAGCATCGAAGGTGGACAAAAGCTGTGAAACCGTATTGATCAATGGAATGCGCACCCTGCTGCTCGAAGAGGAAAAACAATGATCGACCGATTGAAATGCAACCAACGCATTTATCTGCCAGCGTTTTTGTATGTGTTACTGTTTTCTCTTCAGCCTTTGGCATCGAGTGGGGAAGAAGACTTCTCAGGCGAACTTCCACGGATCCCTGCAAGCACGCCCGAGGCCGCTCTCAAAAGCTTTTCGATTGCGAAAGGGTTTGAGATTCAACTTGTCGCGAGTGAGCCCTTGATCGCAAGCCCCGTGGCCATGGAATGGGATGCAGAGGGTCGACTCTATGTGTGCGAAATGCGCGGGTACAGTGAAGATCGTGACGCAGGCCTGTCACGCATCCGAAGACTCGAGGACACCGATCAGGATGGTCGCTTTGACACAAGTGTGGTGTACGCCGAAGGCCTGCTCTGGCCGACCGCGTTGTTTCCCTACAAAGGCGGTCTATTCGTTGGTGATGCCCCCAACCTGTATTACTTTCGCGATGAAGACCA
>PKCN01000246.1 GCA_002862205.1 Planctomycetaceae bacterium
GCACACACGCACAGACAAATCGAGCGAAGGAATAACATGTCCATAAAAGTCCGTCTCAGCATCATGATGTTTCTCCAGTTTTTTGTCTGGGGATCTTGGTATGTAGCGATGTATGGCTTCATGAAAGAAGCGGGTATGACCGAACTCAACAAAGGCCTCTCCTTTGATGCTGCTGCCTACACAGTCGCGCCGATCGCCGCAATCCTCGCCCCTTTGACTCTCGGCTTGATCTGCGATCGCTTGATGAACACGGAGCGTGTGCTCGCGATATTGAACATTATCGGAGCAGGCCTTCTTTGGCTAGCGCCGACTTTAGCTAGCGCCGGCGCTCCTGACAGCTATCTGGGCCAGTTCACGCAACCTATGATTTTGTGCCTGCTGGCCTACATGCTCTGCTTCATGCCGACACTGGGACTCACAGCAAGCCTATCCTTCAAGCATCTTGCCAACAGCGAGAAAGATTTCCCTGCTGTTCGCGTGCTCGGAACCATTGGCTGGATCGCTGGTAACTGGGTGATGTGGGGGTGCCGACTGTTCAATGGCGAAGGTGAAGTACTCAGCCAGGCGAAAACGCAACTTGACCAGGCTAAAGCTGCTGCTGATGGTAACGAGACAGCAATCAGTGCCGCACAACAGGCTTACGACGCGGTAGTGGGCACAATTCAATACTCGGACAACTCACACCACATTTTTCAAGCGGCGGCAATCGCATCCGCAATTCTGGGTGTGTATTGCCTGACACTTCCGAAAACAACTCCGCCTGCAAAAGGTGAGCCCATCTCCTTATCGAAGGTTTTTGGTATCGATGCTTGGGCATTGTTGAAAGACAAATCCTTCTTCATTTTTGCAGTAGCATCCTTCTTGGTGTGCATTCCACTGGCAGGTTACTACGCGAAAGGCTACGGATTTGTCGATGCCATGGGTGTGCAACTCTTTGGTTCCACCACGGGAGCCATGAGTACTGGTCAGATGAGCGAGATTTTATTCATGTTGATCATGCCTGTGTGTTTTGCCCGTCTGGGCGTGAAAAAGATGTTGATTATCGGCATGCTGGCGTGGGCGGTTCGTTACGGGCTTTGGGGTTTTGCCTTCGGCCAAGAGGGCCCACTGCTGACTGTCCCCATCTTCATTGGCATCCTGCTGCATGGAATCTGCTATGACTTCTTCTTTGTGACCGGCATGATCTACACGGACAAAAAGGCTCAGCCTGAAGTACGTGGACAGGCTCAATCACTTGTTGTGATGCTGACCCAGGGTTTTGGACTTGGCATCGGTGCACAAGCATTCGGATATTGGATGGGCGAATGCACTTCCGCGGATGACGTGGTTGACTGGTCTCGACTGTGGTACGCACCAGCGTTATTCGCGCTTGGCGTGATGGTCGCATTCGCGTTGCTGTTCTGGGAGCGTAGCGATAATAGCTCGGATGATTCGGAAACAAACACCGCCGATTCGAGTACAGCCGATGCCTAAGAGACAGCTTGGCACGCCATGCTAGTCAGGCAGAACTACCACCGTACGCGACCAGCGCGTCGGTGGGTGCATGGCTGACCAAAAGCTGACGCATCTCTTCCGGTGCATCGATCGCTTTAGTCAAACCAGACCAATCCTCAATTGCTTTCCGGATTGCGGCGCTGCCCATGGAATCAAAGAAAGAATTCCAGCGTCTGCCTGGGTCAAACCCAAGTCCGCCCCGCATGGCGAGATCAAACTGCTCATGACGATTGACCACACCCTCACGAAGAGCCAAGGCAGCCTCAATCCACATCGGCACCGTCAAAATGCCGATCAGTTGACTATCGTCAAAAGACACCGTTTGACGGCAATACTTGTCGCTTAATTCAATCGTCTGTGGCGACAGTCCCTCCGAGCGTTGGCCATCGCAATAATCATACAAACCTTTTGAAACGGCCCTGCCAAACCGCTTGTTCTTGATCAATCCGACCAACAAGGGTGCGGGATCAAATCGGTCCGGGAATGCCTGCAAAAAGGTACGCCCCGCATCAAACATCGTTGACATCCCGATCCAGTCAATCAATTCCAATGGTGACATCGGCATTCCATAGGCCAACGCGGCATCCTCAATTCGATCCGCGGATACACCTCGGCAAAGCAGCAACATTGCTTCATTGAGATAGGGTGAAAGCAACCTGTTAACCACAAATCCGGGACCATCCCCAACCACCAGTGGTTCTTTCCCGAGACTTTGAATGTGGGTGATGCACGCCTGAGTTGCAGAAGGTTGCGTTTTTCCTCCCGCAATCAATTCCACAGCAACTCGATCCCACACAGGCATGAAAAAATGCATTCCACTGAATCGTTCGGGATGCTCCAACGACTCCGCAATACAACTTACAGAAAGTGTCGACGTATTTGTGCACAGGATTGCTTGATCACCAAAAACCTGCTCAACCTCAGCGAAGAACGCCTGCTTAATCTCCATTTTTTCGACAATGGATTCAATCACAAGCGTTTGTGGGCAAGGTGCCTGTGACTCACAATTCCGAAATTTGATCGCGAACAACGAGTCACTGATTTTTTGGATGCGGGAAACATCCCATTTGTCAACACAGAAACGAACCCTTTGAATCGCACTGACAACGGCCGTTTCATCCTGATCAGCAAGCCAAACAGAAATCCCGGCATCAAGATGCGCCTGCAGAATTGCAGTTCCGACCACACCAGCACCAACCAGATAAACCCCAACATCCGGCGTGTGTCCGCTGGGTTGATTCTCAGTTTCATGCAAAGACAACGAGGTTCTCTCAACGTTCACGGTAGATCAAGTCGACTGTCAAGAGGAAACGCACAATGCAATTCCAAAGCCCAAAAAAAGCAGCAAAGCAAAAGGCGCTGTGGATCACCAATCTCGCAAGTCAAAAACACCAAGGCAAACAAAATGTGATCGCCACCCCACAAAACAACGGCAACCATAAGCAAATTACCTTCGCGTGGCGATGGTGGCTACATCACTTCCACTAGTCGCCTTCGCAGCCCGCTCTTTCCTGACGACTCGCCGGTCGATCCACTTATCGGCAACACAAACAAGGTGAGCAAACGCGAAATCAGGACAATGATTAATCCACACGCAACACCGATGGCGTGGCAGCACGGTCTTTGGAAACTTCATTCCCAGCATTTTTTGCGATCAGTTTTTCCGCAATTTCCCATGACTTCTCGCGACTTTTCTGATCTGCGAATCCGAGGCTGTGGGCACGGTAAATCAAGCGACGATCAGCTTTCAGATCGCAAAAACCTGCGGAACGCGGATCCAAGCCTTTTTGATGAAGCAAAATCACTCTCGCGACATCAGCAACCTGAGTACGAACACGCGTTGGTTTGGATCCCAACGTTTGCCAAACGATCGCCGTTCGATCATCTGTCATCCGATTCAGAGCATGCGATTGTATCTCGATAGCACCCAGAGCATTTCCCACCAGCAATGCTGTCACCTGCGTCGCCGGCGACGCTTGCTGATTGGCCCAAACACGTTCACAAAGTTCAATGGCTGTGGAATAACATCCGTATCGCATGGCCACCAGAAGGCAGTCGCGAATCGCAGCTGGGTCACTTTGGTGAGCAAGCCATCCTTCAATCAAACGCTTGAATAGCACTGGACGCGTTTGCGGATCAGGACCCATTGCCGAATGACTCAAAGTAGACAGCAGTCTCCAGTTGCAAGCCTGCTTACGATTTTCAAGCTGTTTGATTTTGATAAACAAAAACAGCGCCCAATCGAGATCATTCCTCGACGGAAGTTTCCAGGGATCGAACAGTGAAACTGTGGCCTTCAGACCATCGGGGTACCCGTCAAAGCACTTATGAAGTGAATCACCATGTCGATGTACCAATTGTGAAAAGCACTGCCGCGACCCCCGGTCGTCACCCACGATTTCCGCAAAAGCCTGCCACCCGGGGAGATCAATTTCACCCGCTGGAAAACGAACGTTTACCAGTAATTCCAGTTGCCGTTGCTGATAATGGAATTCCAGTTCCTGAATCAAACGCTGAACTGCCACTCGCAACTCCAGCGATGGATGTTGTAAACCACGCCTCAAAGCAGTCGCGACCTCTGAATTCATAATTCCCGAATGCTTTGTCCCCATTAACAACAACTCCTGTGCTGCCGAAACGCGTTGATGAAACCGTGGAGAATCCAATTGCCGCACCAGCGCATCACACTTGGTTTGGCCCTCATCGCCGCGCAGTGGTCCCTGCGATACGATACAGCAGAGCATCAAGAACATGATCAAACGGTAGTCGAAGGTTAGAGGCACCGGTTACGAACTCCGCCGTCAAGAAAGTGTCAGGGTATCGAATGCTTGCAGATTCTTGACAGAACCATTGCGTATCGGCAGGCGTCCGGACAACCTTTCAGCTTAGACAGCATGACGACGAAACCTTGCTGGCTTCCTATGAGAACTGGGGCAGAGGAAAAGTCGAAAAGCCGCTAAACTGCACTACCGTCACAAACGTTCCTCCAAAAACCAAAATCGTAGTGAACAAAATCAGAATCATCTGCTTCGAGGATGCGGAAGTTGACAATCTGCGACCGATTACGTTGGCCCGACCCGCGTACGCAGTGACGAGTGCGAGCTTCCGGCTGTTGGATTGGCTAAAAAGAATTCCCGGCGCGTTGAGCGGTAATATCCGACCCTACCTCAACCAGATCCAGGAACTGGACTACGAGCTTGAGACATTCACTTCTCTGCTTGATCGCGATTCGGATCTCCTGCTGGTCAATGCACGAATTGCCCCAACCACAGGACTGGACACACGTCTGCAAGCATGGGCCGATTCTGACGCATCCAAAGTTGTCATTGACCCTGAAACCTCTGCTGTGCTGGTGGCTTTCATTCATGCATCTGATCTGACGGATCTGCCGCTTAATGAATTCAGCGACCTGCTGGACCACGCGGCGAAACTGCCGAATTCGATTCTGGACGTTGACGTTTTCCGATGGCCACATGATGTCATTCAACACCATATGAGAGAGATGCCAGCGTCGATGAATTGGCGTCTGAATCACGAGGACTACACAGAAAAAATGGACGGCGTTTTCTCGAAGGGCAATGTACACATCGGTGATTATCCGGTGGTGGACACATCTGACGGTCCAATTTTACTCAACGAGAATGTTCAGGTTGGGCCATTTTGCTATCTCTCCGGTCCGGTGTTCGTGGGTGCCGGTACGCGAGTCATTGAACATGCAGCTTTGAAGGATGGCGTATCCCTTGGACATACAGTCAAGATTGGTGGCGAAGTTGAAGCATCCATCATCGAACCTTATACCAACAAACAGCATCATGGTTTTCTGGGACACAGCTATCTTGGAAGTTGGATCAATCTGGGTGCTGGTACATGCAACAGTGATTTGAAAAACACGTATGGGAAAATCAACATACAATATGGAAATTCAAAAATCGCCACGGACATGCAGTTTCTCGGATGCTTCATGGGTGACTATTCAAAAACGGCGATCAATACAAGTATTTTCACAGGAAAAGTGATCGGTGTGTGCAGCATGATGTACGGGTTTGTGACATCCAATGTGCCCAGCTATGTGAATTACGCCCGATTATTTGGCCAGACTTCGCTGTTGCCTGCGGAGGTGATGATTAATACCCAGAAGCGTATGTTTGCCAGACGCAAAGTTGAGCAGCGTGAATGTGACAGACAACTGATACGCGACATGTATGACCTTAGCTGCGAAGAACGTGAATCAGCTGACCAGGACATTCTTTAGTTCACCAATCATTCAGATTTGAAAATGAAAAAAATTCGCGTAGGAATCATCGGTGCGACTGGCTACACAGCTCTGGAAGTGGCCAGGCTGTTGCAGGCTCATGACCAGGCAAGTGTTGTTACTGCAACGAGTCGTGCGCATGCAGGAGAGGCCCTCGCGAAGGTTCACCCATCACTTTCAGGCCGCTGTGACATCGAGATTGTAAAATTTTCTGCAGAAACATTTGCAGAGCAATGCGACGTTGCGATGTGCTGTCTTCCTCACGGAGCATCAGCCGAGACCGTTCAGCAGCTGGTGCAGCATGGAGTGCGGGTAATCGACTTCAGCGCTGATTTCCGGTTGTCAGATGTCGACATTTACGAGCGTTGGTACGAGGTCCAACACCCGTGGCCCCAGCGTGTGGGTTCAACGGTTTACGGGATGCCAGAGTTCTTTGCAGATGAAATTCGCGATGCAGACATTGTTGCCAATCCAGGATGCTATCCGACTTCTGCAATCCTCCCGCTGACGCCGTTACTGGAGGCAGGTTTAATTGAGCAGGACGACATCATCATTGACAGCAAGAGTGGTGTCAGCGGCGCCGGACGCAGCGCGAAGGTCGCAACGCTGTACTGTGAAACGAATGAGGCGATCAGTGCTTATGCAGTCGGTTGTCATCGCCACCAGCCCGAAATTGATGACATTGTGCAACGAGTTTCGGGAAAATCAATTCAATGCCTTTTCACTCCCCACTTGACCCCGATGGACCGCGGCATTCTTTCAACGATTTATGTCCGCCCCACATCCGCAACCGTTGACAGCATCATGGAATGCTGGCAGGAGAGATTTCAAAACTCGGCGTTCGTTCACGCCGTACCTCATCTTCCGTCCACCAAGCATGTTGCGGGTACTAACCATGTCCAAATGTCGGTTCGATCAGCAGGCTCCAGAGCGATTCTTGTCTGTGCGATCGACAACTTAGCCAAAGGGGCCAGTGGGGCAGCGATCCAAAATATGAATGTCATGTTCGGGCTGGATCAAACGGCAGGACTGATTTAGTGGGTTTTGGCCTGATTCTTTGAGAATCAGGTGGGAAATACTGCAAATGATCGGGCGACGATCGTCGTCAGGATGTTTACACTGTAAGAGTGTTTCGATCCACGACGCATCACGCACGGCAGCCATGGATTTTCCCGAGAGCGATTCCTCACTTCACGCCCGCGAGCAGAGGGCCGATGCGCAGAAAAAGAAAAGCAGTCCGCTAAAATCAGTTGAGTCTTCACCATACGCGCCTGTGGCTGCTCAACTGCAATTGGGGACCGTGCCCAGTCCACCCCAGTCCGTCACAACTGCTAACCTGACCAAACCCAGAGAACGTTGGTGGACGAGCATCGCTGTGATTGTCGTCTCTCTCGTGTCTTTCATCTTTGCCAGCGTCGTCATGATGGCCGTGGCGACCTTCTACGTCCATGGAAATTTTTCGATCAAGCTTCTTTCGAACGCAGATCGTTTACGTGAGGTGACACAATCTCCAGCGGGCTTGTTTCTACTGATCGTCACTCCACAAATTGCATTAGTCACACCTTGCCTGATTGCGGCCTACCTTTCGCCACAGCCGATGTGGCGGCGGCTTGCGTTGGTGAGAGGGAACTGGCCGTTCTGGGCATGGCTTACTGCAGCCCTTGCGACCCCATTGATCGGGTTGATCTCAGGAGTGGTCCTTAGTTTTTTTATCGAAGAAAGTGATGCCCTTCGCGAGATGTCTGAGATTTTCAGACACCAGGGGCAAACCGGATTCACAACTCAACTGATACTGATGGTCGCCCTGACACCAGCCTTGTGCGAGGAACTGCTATTTCGAGGCTATGTTCAAAGTCGACTGACCCGGGCATTTCCACCGGTAATCGGCATCCTGTTCTCATCTCTTGCCTTCGCAGCCTTCCACATGGACCCAGTCCATATTATCGCTGTGGTTCCGCTGGGCCTGTTTCTTGGTTGGCTGACCTGGCAAAGTGGTTCCCTATTCCCCGCAATGCTCGCTCATTTTGGAAACAATCTTGTGAGTGTTTTGGCCACGATCTTTGCCCCAAATCCTGAATCCAGTACTTTGTCCCTGCCGGCGTTGAAATTTACCTTGGCAATCCTGATGCTCGGTTGCATCGGGCTTGTTGCAACGTCTGTCGCGTCAATCGTCTACCGGCGTCCGGTGACGACATCAATTGATCCGCCCACCCAACCCGTTTAAATCATCTATCAGGCTCGACAAAAATGTTTCCTAAATTGGGCTTCGATCATCCTGTCTACCTTTGGCTGCTACTGGCTCTACCGGTTCTGTGGTGGATTGGTTACGAGCCCTTGGTTGCTTTGGGAAAGTTCCGACGTGCATTTGCACTGATCCTTAGAACGGTCCTCTGGACAGCGATCGTATTTGCGGTTGCAGGAGTGCAGATGGTGTGGGTCAGTGATCGTATCACCGTGATGTATCTGCTGGACCAGTCTGAAAGCATCCCCAAAGCTCAACGCTCCGAAATGCTTGAGTATGTGATCGCAAACGTCAAGAAGCATCGTGTGCGAGCGAGAGAAGACCGCGCTGGAATCATCGTTTTCGGGCGTGATGCTTCCATTGAGATACCTCCCTTTGATGATGACATTCCGCAACTTCGACGCGTAGAAAGCATGCGTGGGCGGGCCGATGCAACCAATCTTGAGTCAGCGCTCAATCTCGCACAAGCCTCGATGCCCGAGGACACGTCCCGACGGATTGTGATCGTGACAGACGGCAATGAAAATATCGGCCAAGCAAAAAAGCTTGCAGCACGAATTGCAGGATCCGGGATTGGTATTGATGTCGTACCAGTCATGCTCAGTTCCACCAACGAAGTGCTGGTTGAAAAGATTGACATTCCAAACAACATCCGCAAGGGGCAACCGTTCGAAGCACGTGTAGTCTTGAACAACTACACCGATTCTAACATGCAGGAAGCTTCAAAAGGCAAACTGCGGGTGACACAGAAAGTCCGTGGTGAAGTCCAGTTACTACTCGAAGAGGACATCACTCTGGAACCAGGAAAAAATGTATTCCCCCTTCAGCATGAAATCGATCAGCCAGCAGCCTACATTTACAATGCTGAATTTATCCCGGACAGCAAGGACGGGGACGGGTTGACGCAAAACAACAAGGCAACTGCGTACACATACGTGCGTGGTCAGGGTCGTGTGTTGTTGATCGAGGAGGCGAAACGGACGGGTGACTTCGATTTACTCGCAGATGTGCTTCGCAAGAACAATATTGAAGTGGACATCATGCAGAGCGATGCCCTGTTCGGCACCGTCGCTGAACTACAACCCTACGACGCGGTCATTCTTGCAGGCGTTCCTCGCGTGTCAGGAGACAGTTCTGATCAGATCACCTCGTTCTCGGATGACCAAATCGACATGCTGGTGAGCAGCACACGACAACTGGGGACTGGGCTGTTGATGATTGGTGGCCCAGAAGCCTTTGGCGCCGGTGGCTGGACCGGAACTAAACTCGAAAAAGCGATGCCCGTTGATTTCAAAATCAAGAATTCAAAAATTCAGGCCGTCGGTGCTTTGGGCCTTATCATGCACGCAAGCGAAATGGCAGAAGGCAATTATTGGCAGAAAGTCATTGCCAAGGCAGCCATCGAACAATTGGGACCAAGTGATTATGGGGGCGTACTGCACTGGACACGAGGTGGTGACGCTTGGCTGTGGGGTGGCAACAACGGCGTACTGGAGGTGGGACCTAACCGCAAGGCGATGCTTGCAAAGATTGGACGCATGACCCCTGGTGACATGCCCCAATTCGATCCTGCAATGAGGATGGCAGTAGCAGGCCTGACTCGGACGCCAGCTTCGGTCAAACACTGCCTGATTGTCAGTGACGGCGACCCTTCACCGCCAAACAACGCGACCATCAACTCGTTCATTACAAATAACATTACCATCAGTACCGTTGCAGTAGCTTCCCATGGTCGCGTCGGCAGTCTACGTCTTCAGGACATTGCCACGCGGACCGGTGGAAAATACTACGAGGTCTCCAGTGGCAAAGCACTTCCACGAATTTTCCAACGTGAAGCCAGACGAGTCTCCCGTCCATTGGTATACGAACCAGATGGCGGCACGAGTCCTGAAGTCATTTTCCCACATGCCATGCTGGATGGGATTGACCGTATCCTGCCAACTACACGCGGATTTGTTTTAACGCAAGTCAAGGACAGTCCCTTGGCTCAAGTGCTGATTCAATCCCCCAAACCGGACTCACCCGAGAACGCGACCATTCTTGCGGTCTGGACCTACGGACTTGGGCGGACTGCAGTTCTGACGACAGATGCCGGCGCTCGCTGGGCATCCAACTGGACTGAGTGGGCGGGCTACGAGGCTTTCTACAGCCAGCTTGTTCGATGGCTGATGCGTCCAACGGGGGACACCGGAAAATTCACTATCGCAACACAACTTCGTGATGGTGAGGTACAGGTCGTTGTCAATGCGTTGAGCAAAGAAGATTCCTTTCTCAATTTCCTTAACATGAGTGCCTCTGCTCTTGATCCAGATCTGCAACCGGTGCCTTTAAGAATGCGACAAACCGCCCCCGGAAGATACGTTGGAAGCTTTCCCGCATCGAAAACCGGCAGCTATTTTGTCAATGTAATCCCTGGCCCTGAAACAGCACCATTGTCCGTAGGTGTGACCATTCCTTACAGCGAAGAGTTCCGAATTCGTGAAACCAATCAGGCTTTGATCTCCGAACTTGCTTCGGTAACCCCCGCTGGTGGCGAAACAGGAGAAGTCACCCCACCTCTGGGGGCATCGGCAGAGGAAGGTTCAGAGCCCCGCAACGCGTTCCGCGGTGGTCTGGCCTTGGCCAGAAGCATCCGTGATGCATGGCCTTGGTTTGTTCTGGCCGGCTGTTGCATTTTTCTGGGAGATATTTTTGTCAGACGAGTCGCGATTAACTTTGATTGGATTGGTGTTGCGCTCAATAAAATCCGTGGCAAGTCGGATGTGAAGGATTCAACCACCACCGCACGACTTGACGCTCTGAAAAAGAACAAGGAATTGGTGGATGAAGAATTGCAACGACGCCGAACGAGTGTTCGATTCGAACCGACTCAAGCTTTGGATGATACCGAGAACAGCGACTGGACAGCTGGCACAAAAGACAGCACAAAGGTCACGGAGGAAAGCAAAAACATGGCCCCAGACGATGAAGGCCCATCCTACACAGAGCGACTTTTGGCGGCAAAGCGGAAAGCACGCAAAGATTGAACACGCTGCCTCGGTGAAACCACGCTCAAGTTTGCACACCAAGTCGATGTCTGCCTGCGTTGGTAGCCATGATCATTGCCAGTGCCCAACATCGACATGCTTCGCTGCAAGTGCACATTCCAAGGCAAAAGGGAAAACCAGGAAGGTTGTTATCTCACAACACCAACATCATGCAAATCGCTTGATCGATGTGAATTCACTGCATTGAACTTGTGGCGGCCACGAGGTCCCCCTCTTCGACATTTCTCCCAGCACTGTCTCTCCCAGCACTGTCTCTCCCAGCACTGTCTCTCCCAGCACTGTCTCTCCCAGCACTGTCTCTCCCAGCACTGTCTCTCCCAGCACTGGGCTGCACAACGGATACCCGGGCAGGGATGTCCTACTGCCCCGATACCAGTAATGCCGCCAAACGCGGTAGACCCCACGTCAATCCATGCCCCTTTCGTTGTTGGGTAATAACGATTGCATCAATTTTTCCCGAATCACAAGATCGTTTGAGCGTTAGTCGTAACGATTAGCAGGGTAATACGAGCTCGTTTATGAAGATTGGGTAGAGCATGATTTGATAATCAGTGACTTTCATTATCGCGGTGTCGATTTCCATTTTTAGGGAAGAGTGTGTCCTGCAAGGTGCTTGCACTGGCCAGACGAAGGATTGTCGGCCCACTGCTCTAACCGGTTTTGAACTGAATGATGGCATGAACCAGGGAAGGTTTCACATGAGATGCGTTAGAAAATGGGTTCGTTGTGCAATGGCATTTTCCATTGCTGGTGCAGGAATTTGTGGTGTGTCTAATCAGACAGACGCAAACGAGCCCGCCGCACTTACTCAAGCGTTGGACATGGCAGCGTCCAACCAACTGTCGCAGAACATCATCCCTGTCAATCACAACGCAGCAATTTGGGATGAAGGAACGGAAGTCGCTCTGGAAGCTGATGTTGCCATTGAGGATCAGTTCCTGGCAATGCAGGAGCGACTTGCAGCTATGGAAGTGGAGTTGGAGGAAGTCGCTGAAGAAGCGGGGGACAAAAGCATTGTCCACAGCGGGTCGAGCAAATCCACCATGAAAGTAGGCGGTCGCGTTCATGTGGATGCCTGGGGCTTTGATCCCACTGGTGGCGATGTCCCGCGGCTCAATAGCAAGGACGGTGTTTCCAAAGACCCGCAAAACAGAATTGGGTTCCGACGTCTTCGATTCGGTGTCAAAGGCAGTATCCGGGACAACATGAATTACAAAATCGAGATGGAGCTAGCCGGAGGCAACAAGTCGGAATTTCGCGACGCGTATCTTGGCTGGACAGACCTTCCCGTTCTGCAAACGCTGCTACTGGGTAACCAGAAACGCCCCTATGGCTTGGATCATCTGAACAGTTCCCGTTACAACGTATTCCTCGAGCGTCCGTTTGTCATCGAAGCCAACAATCAGGATGCTCGTCGTCTTGGTTTGGCATCTTATGGATATTCTGACAATCTGCGTTGGAACTGGCGTTATGGCGTATGGAACCAGCAAAATGTTCAGGGTCTGGGAAACTACGTTGGCGACCATCTTCAACTGGAAGTCGCTGGACGCCTCGCGAGCACTCTCTGGTATGACGACATCAGCGGAGGTCGTGGATACATGCACTTGGCTATTTCAGGTGCCCACGCGGACACCGCGCAAAACGAGACCAATGAGGCGGAGTTCCGAACCCGCCCCGAAGCTCGCTCTTCAAATCGCTGGATCAACACCAACCAGATTGAGCATTCTGATTACTACGATTTGCTTGGACTGGAAACCGTTGTCAACGTAGGCCCTGTGCAATTCGTTGGTGAGTACCAAAGCGTATGGGTAAACCGCGACTTTGGCGCTGAAGACGCCAACTTCAACGGTGGGTATTTCTATGTCAGCTATTTCCTGACGGGTGAGCACATGCCCTGGGATCGCAAATCCGGCACACTTGCTCGAATCGTGCCGTTCCAGAATTTCTGGATGGTAAATCGCTGCGATGGATGTCGGGAGGCCGGTTGGGGTGCATGGCAAATTGCTGCTCGCTACTCAAAAGCCGACTATAGCGACGCGGATATCTTCGGCGGCGTCGGTGAGTCTTTTACCTTCGGACTGAATTGGTATTGGAATGCAAACGCACGTATGCAGTTCAACTATATCAACGGAAAAATCACCGACCGAACGGTTGATGGGACGCCAGATGTGTTCGGTGACTATGACATCTATGGTGTTCGCTGGATGGTTGACTTCTAAGCCTGAAAACAACCCGCAAATTGTTATCACAGAAATTATCGCGTCCGAAATAAATGATCCGGATACATTCAAATCAGTACGAAAGGCCAAACCATGAATCGTTCCCATCTCTACAGCATGGTGCTCGCAATTGCCATGATCGCGACTTTTGCAACCCATGCCAAAACAGCAAACGCAGAAATCAACATCTGCGGCCTCTGCAAAAAATGTCCTAGCTGCGACTGCTCGCTTGAAGCCAAGATGGTCGACGTCGAAAAATCGTGTTTTGAAGTCGAGACGAAAACGATCTGCATTCCGCGAGTTGTCTTTCCATGGCAACGAAAAAGTGCATGCGGATCATGTGACTCCTGCGATGGCAATGGCTGCAATAGTTGCGTCAATAACGGTGCAAAAACGCGTTGCATTCGAGTTATCAAAAAGAAAAAGTACACTTGCCCTGAATGCAAGTACTCATGGACCCCCAATGCATCGGGACCCTGTGACGGTGCTTGTGATGAGGGCTGTGCCAAGACGGATGGCAGCAGGAAAGCAACCACCAAGGTCGTCAATAATGAATTTTCGCTGCCGCCATGGCTGCAAAAAAATGCAAGCCATGTGGGTCCTTCCGAGCTGCGGACAACAGAACTGCAGCCCGTTAAAATCCAAGCTCGTACTCCGTGGTCGTCATTCTCACGTTGACACAAGACCAACCTGACCTGATGGCAGGTGCGGATGACAGTTCAAACAGAGAGGGCGAGGCATGAAATGCCTCGCCCTCTTTTTTATGCAGTCACACTCGAAGCAACACTTTGCTTCGTCTTCACGCCGACGCTTGAATAAGCTTGATCAATTCACGACAAAAGTCGGGCAGGTCATCAGGACGGCGACTTGTAACATGGTTGCGATCCACCACGACCGCTTCATCTGCAAAGATCGCACCCGCATTTACCAAATCGTCTTTGATGCCTGGTGAACCCGTCACTCGGACACCCTGATAAACGCCCGCTGAAATCGGAATCCAGCCTCCATGGCAGATCGCGGCGATAGGCTTTCCGGCGGTGTCAAAAGACCGCACAAGATCCAAGACTACAGAATCTCGCCGCAGTTTGTCTGGCATGAATCCCCCTGGAACCACCAGGGCATCAAAATCACCTGCATTCATCTGCGGGATAGCCGCATCGCTGTGGCAGGGATAGCCATGTTTTCCACTGTACAGCACGGATGCTTCGGGGCCGGCCACAATGACCTCTGCACCTGCCTCCTGCAAGCGAAGCTTGGGATACCACAACTCCAAATCTTCATAAATCTCGCCAACGAGAATCAAGACTCGCCGCCCACTCAACAGAACTTCACTATCAGACATTCGTAACTACCTCTTCGAAAGCAACACTCACATTACAAAAAA
>PKCN01000252.1 GCA_002862205.1 Planctomycetaceae bacterium
GTGGACTCCTCTCCTGAGTGGGCCGGAATCGTGGGAGCCTTGCAAGACAATGGCAGTTACGAACGAGGCTGCATGCTGGGGATACACAATGAACGTTACTTCTTCTCTCTCGCATCCTCCCAGAAAAGTAAACTCACCTACTTGACTGCGCCTGCCAATCTTGAAAAAGGCAAAATGACTCAGTTAGTGGGCACTTATGATGGGGATATCATGAGATTGTTTGTCGACGGAAAACAGGTAGCACAAAGCGGTGATCAAAAAGGTGCACTGTATGCGGACGAAAACAGCTGGCTAACCGTGGGTGCCTACAAGGACAATGACGAACTGTATCGCTTTCAAGGTCTCATCAAGTCAGTCACCATCTACGATGGCGTACTCAAATTCTCATCGAGCGATTGATCGCCATAGCCAAACAGTTTGAGTAGATTTGCGAGCGAACCGCCGTGTTTGCATCCTTGCTTGCCTTGTCTCGCCGCCCAGTCGTGCTCTCAGACCCAACACCATTGGCAAGTAAAATCCTTCCCTTTCAAGCTTCATGCACATCGCCAGGGAACGTTGGCAAATCACAACGGCAAATCACACATGCTGATCCTGGTAAGCACATACGCGGTAGTAAAGGCGGTTCAACTTCAATATATTCGCGTCGGGTTGCTGATTCATTGATCCGGAATCTACACTTGTTGGTTGCTGCACCCCCTGCCCCCTTTCACGACACGTTCAGACTCGACTTCGGAAGAAACTCATGACGAAAATAGCCTTCAGCTTTGGCGTTCTGCTCATTGCCAATGGTGCCTACGGTTATCTGCAAAGCGAGCCCGCGAGCGTTACCGCACTGATTCCGGCTGTTTTCGGGACCCTGATCCTGCTGTGCGGGTTGGTGTCAGCACTAAAGCCCGCACTCGCCAAACACTTCATGCACGTATCGGCGTTACTGGGAATGATAGGTACCTTGGCGGCAGGAGGGCGGCTCGCCTCAACGCTCATGGCTGAAGCTCCCAACCGATTTGTGCAGCTGAACCTTGCCATCATGACCGCCTTATGTGCCGCATACGTGTTCGCGTGTTTTCAGTCATTTCGCGCCTCTGGGCGCGCTCGGCGGGCAGCGGAATCAGATCCCACACAGACGCCAGAGAGCTAACCACGTTCACTTTGGATTGTTGCTCCAAAACTGACAAAAAGATCACAGGCAACTCAAGCCGCTGATCCACGAACGGTTGGCGAACCACCGTCCCAACATGCAAGCCTGGGTTTGCAATGAGCGACGGGCATCGCTTCACTCCATTCGTCTTTTCAGTCAACGTGTCGTTGCTTCACAAGGAACGGCGATACAACCTGTTTCTGCAGCACTGCAGAAGAACAGCAGGTAGCGGCAGACGATTTGACAACACCACGAACGAATGTTGCGGCTTACTGAATCTAGCCTTCGCTGTCCGCATACTTCACGTTCACTGTTTTCAACAATCCCTACGCAGGTCATGTGCAGGACGCGTGTTAAATGGTGCGCAATGACACCAAATGGTACCGTCCTCATGGTTGCCCGTCCTGAGGTTACCACGTACCACATGGTCCAAAATCCTCGCAAAAAGACACCATTTGTGGGCTGATCCAAGCGGAAAATCTGACCGACTGTTAAACTGTATTAGCGGAGAGCGAGTGAGAACGTGGTAACAACTGCTGCGTTTCGCCCCGAGACTGGGATCATGCAACCACGCAAACGGCTTGAGAAGATCCCGAGGCTTGCCGCAGCCTATGCTGTACGGATCTGTGTATTCCCGGGTTATTTGTTATTCGCATTGACAACAGCGATCATGAAGCACCGCGACTTTCATTCTTGTTTGTCCCACGCCGCACGGTGTCTGGCGCTGCTTTTTGTGACCCTGGCATTCGGTTGTCAATCCAAACAGGACCCCGTTGATCAAGATGGGAAGCTACCAGCAAACATCACCAACGATCGACCTGCAGAGGCAGATACAAAACAGGACAGGCAAAGCCCACTCAAGAGCAGCCCGAACCCTGCTCCCTCGAACACGGGACCTGCAGAAAAGTCCTCGGGCAATTCTCGCAATCAAACGATTGAAAATTCACAACAACGTCTCAATGCAGGTGATTATTCCGGAGCATCCGAACTTCTCAAGACTTTGTTGCTCAAGGATCCAACGGATGTCGAGGTTTTATTCCGCCTTGCCAACGCCACGGCTACTGGCGGTGACCTATCCAAAGCGGTTGAGATTCTTGGCGAGATTCCGGAGGATCATCCGCAGGCGGGTCTAGCCGCCTTGGGGCAGTCAGCGGCGTGGTGTGTCAGCTTGGAACGCTATGACGATGCCGAAATGCGGTATCAGGCAGTGCTATCCCGAGCCCCAACGGCAGCCCCGGCTCTCCGGCAACTCGCGCACCTGTTGAATCGACAGGGACGACGCCACGAAGCCGCAGCACTGATACGGCAATTGTGCCTCATGGGAAATGTTCGGCAAGACGAACTCCATGCTCTCATGGCTTTGAGCAATGCAATGTACGACGATCCGTCCGAAGCCCAAATCGCTTCTACCGATGCAGGCAACTACTGGCCAATCGGCAATTCAGGCCTCGCTCGCAAGCGATTTGAAGAAGAAAAATACGATGAGGTCGTCAGCCTTTTGCAACCGGATATTGCCGACGCCAACGCTGGGCCGGCCATTCTCGCTCTTTATGGACGGGCAGCAGCAGAAGCTCAGGACGACCAGCATTTTCAGTGGTGGTTATCAATTGCGGGTCCCGAGACACGACAGTTTTCCGAATATTGGGCGGCAATTGGCGCTCATCTGCTAGCCCAAGGTGATTTCCCCGGATCTGTACGTGCATTGTCCGAGGCCATTGATCGCGACCCAACCGATCTGCGATCCATCAGCAGGTTACGTCAGGCTCTGCTGGCATTAGATGAGGTTGAGATTGCCGGAAACTTGGCTGAACGCTGGAAGACTGTTCGGGATAGTCTTCGCGATAACAATGCCGTTGCCGGACAGAACCCACCCGATCCTGCGGCAATCAACCAATTAGCAACGCGTTTAAAAGAATTGAAACGCCCTTTAGAAGCTCTGCTCTGGCAGGCGGTCGAACAGCATTATCGGCAATCGCCGCCCACGGAAAGACAACAACTCAATCAACAACGACAGCAGTTGGTCGCCGAGGGATTGCCGTTTCCTGGTACAGATGAAAAACTAAGCGGTCTGGAGCTCGACAACTATCCACTGCCGAACATCAAACGCGAGTCGGAAATACCACCGCCTCAGGTTGAAAAATCCTCGCGGCAACTGGCATCGCCAGCCGCGTTTAGCAATATCGCCGAGGAAATTGGGCTTCGTCACACCTTCTCCGTAGCACACCAACCACAGTCATTTGGATACGCAATTCACCAGATGCTCGGTGGTGGCGTTGCAGTGCTCGATTATGACAACGATGGCGCACCGGACCTCTACTTAGCCCAAGGCAACGGCGATCCACCTGAATTCAAGGGGACACGATCCAACCAGTTGATGCAGCATACGGATGCGTCGTACGTTGAAACCGCAGAATTAGCCGGCGTTACCGATCGCGGGTACACCATGGGGGTCACTGCCGGTGACTGGAACCAGGATGGCTTTCCGGACCTCGTCTTGCGCAACATCCTGAACGATCAACTGTTCATCAACCAGGGAGATGGATCATTCAAACGTGTTCTACTGGCGGATCAAGCCGGGTCCAATCGAGTTCCCGCTTCGGCTGCGATCGCTGATCTCACGGGCGATGGATTACCAGACATTTACCAAGCCAATTATGTGGATGACCCACGCCGTTTCGTGACCCCGCCAACCGACGCTACAGGACGTCCATTGCAACCGATTCTGCCCAGCAAGTTTCGTCCTGGCAAAAATGAATTAATCGAAAACGATGGGACAGGTCAATTCAAAATCAGGCAGCTTACTGCCGATGAGAATCTGGCAGCAACTTCTTTGGGGCTGATCATCACTGATATCGACGGAGTCGCTGGAAATGAAATATTTGTAGCCAATGACATGAAGCCCAATCAATTGTGGCAACGTGAATCAACCGGTCCCTGGCACGATATAGCAGCTCTACGCGGCTGTGCGTTCAGCTTTACTGGCGCATCAACGGCTTCGATGGGTGTCGCCGCCGCGGATTTGATCAACAATGGCACAATCGACTTGCACATCACCAATTACCAAAGCGAAAGCGCCAGCCTTTTTCTCAATGAATCGGGAATGTTCAGAGATCGAAATCTCAATTTTCGGGTCGCCGAAGACAGCCAGCGCGTTCTCGGCTTCGGAACGCAAGCCCTTGACTATGATAACGATGGTTTGCGAGATCTGGTCGTCACCAACGGTCACATCGATGACGCAGTCGACAATGAAGGAACATTCAAACAACCTGCGCAGTTATTTGCAAACCTGCGAACACAATTTGAGGTGGTGCCGGTCACTGACCCATCGGGTTACTGGAATCAACAGCATTTGGGACGCGCCTTGGCGACGCTCGATTTTGACGCAAATGGTTCACTTGATTTTGTTGTCACGCATCTTGAGGAACCGTCCGCGCTCTTGCTCAACCAAACAAACTCCAACCACCACTGGCTTCAGGTACAACTGGTAGGAACCGTTTCCGAACGTGATGCGATTGGCGCACGCCTGAGCGTGCATGCAAATGAGCAGGTCTATACGGACTGGGTGACCGCAGGTGATGGCTATCTGTGCAGCAACGAAAACATTTCCAGCTTCGGTCTGGGAAACGCATCCAAAATAGATACCTTGGAGATCCGTTGGCCTACAGGGAAGACACAGGTGGTTCACGACATCCCCCTTGATCAACGCATCCTGTTGGTTGAGGGGGCCGAAAAACCTTTCACTCTATCTGTCAAACGTGACCATACCGACACAGGCAGCGGTCGAAACTGACAACCTGTCAGTAGCAAACGCCCGACTCCATTCCAACAACCAGACTCGCGCGTTTGCCGCTCTTCCGCCCCGACATTCCGTCCTGAAGCAATTTAAGCGAACAACCAACACCCTCGGTTGAATCCTTCACCCGCAACTCGCCTCATTAACCATTCCAGCGATTAAACGATCGGGCACCACACTGCCCAATTAGCAGCACCTATCACCATCGCAAGCACCAAGTCCCAGAGTGACAGAAGTCGCGTTCGCTGGTACCTGTACTGTCGATTACACCGCTCACCAACGATGCCCAATGATGAGCCCGTTACCAGCACTGCCAACGGAATCAAATGCGACACACCAGCCACCCCGAATAACCCGGAACGACAATCGCAGTTCCAAGTAACGTCGAAACCAACCAATCTTTTCGGATCAATGCTCAGACCCATTGTGAGTAGTGAATCGATGTCTTCTGAGCGGCGGAAAACGGCTTTGAGACACCAACACCGCGATTCCTGTAACCATACTCCTTCTCACACCCATCGACGAATGATGACATAGCCGCCGATTCATTGATTTTACCGTACCAGAGGTTCAGTCCTAAATGGCAAAACGGCGGACACCGTAAAGACATCCGAATGCCTCCAACCACTGAAATCTTTACAAGACCATTCCGTGTTGCGGATGCATGAAAACCTAAACGCGGTTCAACTAAGAGCGAAAGAAAGCTTCAAAATCCTGTTGGCATGGCTCACCTGGGTCCACCGCCTCTCCCCCGCCCACGCAACCTCACCCACGGAACCTCACCCACGCAGTAGTTACGCTGCCAATGGATGGCGAGCGCGATCAGGCAACCCATCTGAAGAGGAAACATAGCTCCGCCTACCGAAACGTCGACCACACACGATACCGGCGTGTGATCCTGAAAACAGTCCCAGTCCGCCTCATCATTGCTTGATATCAGGCAGCCATTTTTAGTTGGTTAATCAGCCTTGAGGGCCTGCGATCATGTTCGCAGTGGTTGGACATTCCTCCACCTAACTGACACTAATTCTGTGGCGTTCCATTCCCATCCGTTTGGATGCGGATATCTTCATCAAAACCAAATTGTTGCTTGAAATTGATTTTTGAAAGATTCTTTGGAGCGTTCCATGGTGAAGGTGTCCGAAGGTCGTTCAACTTCAAAAAGTCAGTGGTCACCCGTCGGGAAAAATCCATCAACTCCCAGTCTTGATCGACGCCATGAACAAAGTTCTCCAGCACTCGATTTCCTTGTGGTCGCCCGTACGTTTGGGCTGTTAGCTCATCTGGCCCCAAATTTCGCACCCCAACATACCGCTTGCGAAATAGAGCACCCGTTGCTTGATCATTCAAAACGCTTTGCAACCGACTCAACGACTCCCTAACTTGGCTTGAAAAGTCCGGCCTGGAATCCCATCCCAAACAACGACTATCCAGATGGAAAAACACGGGAGATTGATCAACTATATTCCGACCAAGGGTGTTGTCTCGGCCGCCACTGACGAACAATCCACACACCGTACTTTGGTGGACAACGTTTTCATACACACGAACCCCGGAAGTTCCATCATCAAGGTAAATACCCCTTGCGGCTCCCTTCACATAATTGTGGCGGATGATGTTGCCACGGAACACAGAAGCGTGAGGCCCTCCCCAAAGATATATCCCGCCGGAGTCATCTCTGGACACATCCGTAATCCGATTCCGCTCGACGACAAGGTCCCGCCCCATCGCCCTGATTGCATTTGTCTGCGTCGGTGAATCCCTGATGTCATTCCCGGCAATGATCACTCTCTGATCAAACACGGTGATCCCATCGTTTTTCCATTTGGCATCGTCCAGATTGAATCGGGCAATGTGGTTGTGAGTGATCCAACCACGAGGCGTTGTATCTGCAACAACGGTGTGAGGATCGTTCCAAATATGGATTCCGCCTTGCCGACAATCTTCAAATACGCAATCACTGATTTTGTAATGGTCACTCTTGCCACCAACAATCACGGCATGTCCCTGACTATTAACCAACCGAATTCCCTTGAAGCTGATATTACGGCCAGCAATGAATACCGTTTCCTCCCCTTTCGGAAGTGCGGCCCCATCCAAGACCACCTCCGAATCGTTTACGGACGTGACACGCAGTGGTTGGTCCATCCACCAATGAATCCGGATGCTCTCTGAAGGCTCAAACCGACCCTCAAGAAGCAGAGTGTGACTCCCTTCAGCGACTTTTGAAAGACGCTGCAATTCTTTAGCAATGACCTTGGGTAATTCGAGTGAGGAGGTGGTTTCGCTATTGATTCTGACTGTCTCCGCTCGTGTCAGAGCCGACGGCGACAAGGCAGTGAAAACAAGCGTGAAAAAAAATAGCCGAGGATACATCAACATACTCCCTGTGGTTCCAGTCTTCATGAGACGTATCCTAATGACACTTTGACGAGAACCCAACCGTGACTTGCAATTGCCATTTTTCATGCACACCGAAAACATTGCCCACAAGGTGTGGTCTATACGATACGCCGCCGGAACTGGCCTGAGGTGGGTTTTTAAATCCATTTTTGGTGGATCAACAACACTAGCACTCTTGCCACTAATCCGGGGCGATATTCGGGTTTGTCGACCCGAAGCCGATCGATATACGATTGCAGGTTCTCGCCGGTTTCACTCCAGACACACTCGCGGTTTGGGACCTGTTTTCCACAACCGGTGCAAAACGTGCTGTCTGCAAGATAGAGGTAAGGATTTACCAAATAACTTCGCACGATCTCCTCGGGCATCTGCGTTCCCGCTCCGCACTTTTCATGGTAATACACCTGTGGTTCGTACTCGAGAGATTGGGCTGATCGCGATTCAGGCGCAAGGGTAACGTATTCCTCCTGTTGGCCATCAGGCCTTAGATGCTCGTGAGCCTGGCAATGAAGAGCGAAAGTGCCGATCTCAATCTGTTCATGGCAATACGGACACTGCTTGGTTTGCATCGTCTCTTCTCCATCAGCGGATAAACCCAGGTTTCAATGCGGCGAGCCCCAAAGAGATGATGCGCAACAGCAGTCATGGCATCAACCTCATACTCTCTCAACCAGCCAATTATCTTTCGCCCTCACTCAGATAATCAACCACCAAACTTATTGCGTCACTCCAAAATAGAAAAACATTCCAAGCTCGACTTGATAGCATCGTTCACAGCCACGGCCAAAACTAACCAGCTAGGAACGCTTATCCAAGTATGCGTTTTCTCGTGTAGTTTCTACCTCGTGACCTCCACGTCAGTGAGGAAAAAGATGGAGCACCAAGCCCTCTAACAAATGCGTAATTCCAAGCATTGATTGCTAAGCCGAGAGCAAACAAAAGTGCAGACGCCTTTGTCGTAAATCGGCCATGATTTGGTGCATTGCTTAGGTAGGGTCCTTGTCACCGCTCGTCAGGTTGGAACGCACAAATATTAGCCTCGCGTTCCTTCGGTGATCCGACAAACAAAAAGCGTACAGGCAACGGCCTTGTACCATAGTCACTGCTAGAGAGCACGCAAACACCAACGAACCAGGTACAAGCACGTTTAGAAAACACCATGATTCGAGTCCTGTGCTCACCCTTCCAAGCAATCCCACACTGATGAGTAGCACCTCTGGAAAGGTAACTTCACACACACCCGTCTTGGCAGTTCAGGTCTTCACTAAGCTGTGAAGATCGATAATCCAATATGACCAAGAATGGACACTGAGTTGACCAACGCGATGGCCAATCCAAACCGTGCCCGAGCGGGCGAATGTCCTTTCGACAAACCAAAACTTGCGATGATTGTCAGTATCAATTGGATTGGGATGTTGAGAAAGATAAGTTTCAGTGAAACAGATTGGACATTGTCGACAGTGACAGCAAAGAAACCGTCCTGTCCTTGCAAAAATATATAAACGACGAACCAGACGAGAAACGCTCGAAGGAATCCCAGCAAGATCACCTCGTCACGGGATCGAAAGTTCTCTTGATCTTGGTGTTTATCTTGGACTTGCATGCTCACCCTCACAAATCTCCCTATGCACCACGCAGGCGGTGCCTCGCGAACCTGAACCAACACGCCCAGATGTTTGGATTTGACAATCCATACACGATTTACTTACCCCTCACCCCATCGCCTCAATGCAATCTACTGATGCATTGCCAATCTACTGATGCATTGCCAATCTACCGATGCGTTGCAAATCTACCTCGGCAACGAGGCACGAATGAAACCAATCACCAGTGGCAACCCGAACAGCAGCACTGGATGCCTCGTTCTAAATTAATTTTCGCCATCTTGCCTACCGTCGCATAATTCGACCCAACCGGCCTCTCACCGTACAGTTTGCTGGTGAAGTAGCCCGAGCCTACGTGAAAAATCAAACAGAACGAAACTGCTGATTAGAAAACAAACGAAATAATCCTTACTCACCGAGACCGGGTTTTTCGGAGCAACTCATCGGGTTTGTCAGGATGAGGTGACGAGTACGGATTCGACTTCTCGGATATCATGCGACGAAGTTCCGGAAAGTATACCCTCTTGCGGGCGTTGGGAATTGAATTTCGAGTAGACGCGATCCGTTAAGCAAGGTTTTGCGATGTTCTTCTTAACTTCAATTTCATCTTAATCAAACACAATGCGGCTGACTCTCTCCGCCCACTGACATGGTAGCAGCGGCAATATCACCTGTCCCTCATAAGTCCCGGCCCACGCAATTAAAACAACACGCACCCATCACCAAATTGAGCAGAAGACCAGAGACATCAATGAACACCTCACAGCATCGGCGAGCACCGATGAATTAGATCCCGTTTGTTTTGTTGCCGTCATTCCCGGCGGAATCGTTGGGATGGCGTCGTTCCTGCCGGAGTAATGGAACGACAGCGGAAGCGGCACACGCACCGAATAGGGCGCCAAGGAAAATTCCACCCGTGGCCCCAAAGAAGGTTCCCCAATCCCTTTCCGGGAGATCCGGGTTAAAGATCGAGATCATCACCCTGCCAAAGCCACGATACGCAGCGATGAAACCGCCGCAAATCGTACCGACGAATGCCCCAGCAATAGCATCATGGTCCGTTGTCGAATCCTCAAGCTTCAGTGCTTTATGAACCATGGAAACAATGCAGAACCCTGCCAAACCCAAAGTAGCACCGACTCCGCCAACAATCATCGGAGCCTCTGGACTCCCTTTTCCACCAGCGAACCCGAGAAATACGCCAACCAGCGTTCCAAAAGTGAGCCAGGGAAGGAATTTCAAATTCATCGCTGCTGTACCTTTTCACGAAGCGAAGCGAAGCGGAGCATGCAGTGGCAGTATGGGAATGCATGCTGACCCCTGATTCCGAACCAAATTAAGTCTTAATGGATTGCAGGCAACCTTGGCAGAGACACACAAGGGAGTCCCCTGCACTACCTGCAAAATAGCCGATCCAGTGACCAGTTTCACCTGTTCTGCGTTTATCACCTCATCTGAGGTCCAAATCATGGCGGCGTGATGCAGAGTCACGCAAGAAGATTGGACCCACTTGCACAAGACCGTTTTCGCCGCCCGCAACGATATTTGCATAATCGGGTGATCCGACAACACCCGCATTGTCAGCCGGGTAATACGCGTACACTCTCTTACAAGCAAACTTGTTCCCGTTGATTTTGGGCGATCCGAATGAGATGTTAACCTTCGCCATATCTGATCGCAGGATTTCACTCGTCGAATACACTTCAACAAACGCTCAGTGGCGTGCCCAGTAGGTACCGTCTTCTACGAGCGCAAACCGACCTTTGAGTACTGAAGTAAGCGCGAGTACGAAAGTACCGTTCTCGTATTTTGACAAGGCTTCCAAAGCAGCCCAGCGGAGATGTCTTTCAAAATCTCGGAGAGCGCGGCAGAATAGGCCGACCGATCTTCTGCTCCGGTTTCCTGTTAGTGATCACGTCACATCGGACCGGGTGAATTCGTCCCCATCGAACACAGTGGCGATGCGATCAAGCCCAAGTAGCGACGTCGGGTAAAGGGAACACAGTAAATGGCCGTGAGCGTCATGGTCACGGAAATGATTGGGGCGTGGAGTTGCGGTATCGAGTGCATCAAGACAAGTGTTGATGCATGAGGACATTTCGTGCTGGCCAACGGCCAAGATGACTGAGCGATGTTTCCATGTAAATGAGCGGAGCGAACGCACGATTTTGAATCGCTCGGGTTAATCAAATTGTTATCTGCCTTGGGCTCGTAGTCAGTTCCGCGAATTTCCGACCCACCTTGCGCGGGTAAATTGTCGAGCACAAGTAAAACTGTGAATTCAGGATCGCCTGTACCTAATCTTATTTTTCTCCGGTCGCCAACCGTTAAATAACCTTCGGCGGGCGTGACGTCTGGGCAATCATGCAAAACCTGATAGCCCGTACCGCGACTGAACCAACATGCGCCGTAGCCCGTGTAAGGAAATTGCTTGCGTAGCAAAAGTTGTTGTGCCGCCAACACGATGGACAGCAATAGTGCACGCAGATACGGTTCTGCGTCTGACAAATACGAATCCTATCGGTGTTCAACCTTGCCGCCGATATCGTGTAGGTGCGCAGTTTCGACAAGGGAAATGCACGGCAACTGACCGATTTCCCCACGGCCTTGGCGTGGGCGATCCAGCCGTTCATTGCAGTCCTCATTTCGTCCAGGTTTGGTGTGCGTCCGTAACCATGCATGACGCCAACGCGTTAATTGTCGATTACGAATAGGCGTTCTTCGGAGGCAACGTAAACTTGGGAAAACCGAGTGCCAGATTTAAACCGCGCAAGTCGCAAAACTCGACTCTGTTATGCCGGTCAATGTCAGTTGCGAAGTGTATGCATCGAGGCAGTTCTGAACCGCGACAACAAGGCCACCAGCATTGATGATATCCGAACAGTGTTTCTGTTTGATGGACAGGGCAGCCATTGTTCTGCCAGAGAATGAACACGAACACCGACGCGGAACCAGCGATCTTCCATTTCAATAACATGCGCACGTCCGGTTTCACATGCGTGGTTTTGGTACCCGACGCGATTACCCCGCCCCAAATTCACCCCTCAACTTTGATGCAAGTGCGCTTCGAGTTTTTTTAAAGAATCTGGATCAGCGGTGGGTTTCGTCCACACTCAGAACGGTGCAGCGAAGTCACTATCATTCACTCCGCTTCCAAAAGTTTAGTTTCCGGGTTTGCTCAATAAGACGTTTCACATACGGGCGCTCCTTGATTTCCACGACCGCCTCAATCAATCGTTTTGTATCCGAACGGTCCTTGAGTTTGGCAACTTCCTTGACCAATCGCTCCGAGTCAGGCCGATCCTCGAGCTTGCGGATTTCATCAACTAGACGCTCCCTTGTCATAATCTGTTTCATTCCATGCATCTCTTTCTTTGTGGGATGAGCTAAGGGCCAGTTAATTACTGTTCGAACGCCATGCAAAGTTATTGCCAACTTGCTGAACAGATTGGCCAAAATGGTTTGAGCCTGAGTCATGTTGGGGATATCTAGGCCGGACGTTGGCGTATTCGACTGAAGCGAGACGGCTCCGATTGATCCGGCTCCGGGTTATCCGTCATCATGGATCAGCGAACATTTGGCGATACATCTCCGCCTGAGACTCAGGCATAGTAACAAGTAAAGGTCGCAGCGTGTAATTACCATGCATTTTCCCATCACGCATGAACATCCAATCCGAAATCTCTGTTTTACTGAGTGAGTACTGCTGCCCCATCTTCACGTTTGAAACCATCCCAGGCTCATTGTTGATCGTGCCGCTGAATCTCCCATCAGCGTAGGTGACGCCTATGAGCCAAAAGTGCTCCACCTCGCCAGCATCTTCAATTGGGGCTTTTACGGCATAACTTTCGGATTGGCCAGACTTGAGCTCAGCGATGAATGTGTCGACCTCGGAAATTGCCCGCTCGGTTGCCGCGGACATTTCCGCCTCGTCATATCCTCCCTTAACGAGTGTTTCGGGCTTCGAGTCACAGCCTGCAACTGCAAGTGTGATGACCAGAGTCGAAAGCAGAGCGATCATCTTCATTTGTGGCAATGGTGTTGAGGGAAATAGATACTGATGACGTCGAGTTTAACCGAGTGTTAACCAGTGATTGTACATGTGTAATCCCCCCAACTTCACGGCTCAAGTGCATTTTTGCGATGCCCTAATCCGAAAAGATTATAAGCGTGAGGGATTCTTAATTACTGGCCGTTATTTTCGCGTGCAAGATATTACGGACAGCTCAAGTGTTTGGATAGCGTCGCGATCTTCGGACGTATTCGCAGGGTGAAGTGCCGAAACTACGAAAGTGCATGCAGGAGTGAATTCTGCGAAGACGATCCCGGTAATGTTGTCTTTTTTGCTTGATGTAGAAAACTCGTACCGATACGCGATGCGACCATTCCACCGCCCTTGAGTGATTTTGGAACCACGCGCATCCGGCCACCGTGCAGTCAACGATTTAAGTATGCCCTCGAAGAGTTCCTCATTGTTCTTGGCTGGGACGCGTGGAGCTGGCATAGACATAATGGTAATGGCGGGATTGATAGCGCGACCGGAATCCTTGGTCCACGCGGCGATCTTGATACCGGATTTTTCGTACGCCGCGGCATCCAGCTCGGCTTGCACGTACTTCTTCGGTGGGCATATTGAAAACCAGCCGCCCTTTACGTTCTTTGCGAGCTGTGCGGTTGCGGATGGATGCACCGACCAAACGGGAAGTTTCTGGGTGGGCTTTTCGCCAGCTTGCACCAGCATGCTGGTGCCGACGAACGCTACGAACAATAGACGTACCATAGAGTGATTCCTTGGGCGAAGTTTGGGGCATAACAAAACGCGTCACCGGGCCGGCGGTAACGACCCACCATCTGAAACTGGCCCGACCGCCGGCTTCGTGTGCACGCGCTTGTTATCGTGATTTACGCGTTTGTGCGATCTCGAACGAAGTCTGTCCAAAGTTCGTGTACATGCCACAAAAGGTCAGCTTGGCCCCAATCGTATACAACTTCTTCCTTCCCGTGTTCAATGTCGACCCAAACTTGAATAAACAATCGACTAGGATCTAAACCAGACTCCAACCATCTAGATTTCACCCTGTTTGCATCTTCTGGAGAAGTGGCCTGAATATCACTCGCACGTCGAAATTCGACTTGTAGGTCCTCGTCCGTGGACTCTCCTTCGTACTCAACAATAATTGAGTAGGTCAGGTCTGGCTTTGCGTTACTCCGGAACTTTTCTTTGCCCGTTCGTCTTGGGTCGCAAACCAAGTGTTTATGACCATTCGCGACGTCCGCGCAAACTGCAAGGATCGGTGAGTTGGTCACGAATGTTTCGATTTGCTTTGGCGAGATTCTCAGTGTCGAATCGTTCTTTACCCAATCTTTTAACGAGTGGCAAACCACAAGACTTGCATAGATGTCATCGACGAATTCGTGGGCATCTCTATCAAATGGTTGGCAATGCTGCTGCACGAGTCGATCAAACCGCGACGCGTACCGAGCTATGCGGTCAAGCTGTGATTTCCAACTCGAATTCGACATGATTCTTGAAAACGAAAACGCCAGTGATCACCTAGCCGGGACGATGATCTTGCAAGCAGAAAAAGCCGCACGCAAGCCCGGCTTCGCGTGCATCACATTGTTATATTTACCGTGTTCGGCCTTCT
>PKCN01000028.1 GCA_002862205.1 Planctomycetaceae bacterium
GGGCATCGTTTGCGAAGGGCACGGATCAGATGTTCTTCCGTTTCATCCGGTGTTGCGTCCACATGAACGGTGGTGATCCGGTCGGATAAATGGGGCAGAAGGCCCGCTTTGAGTAATGAGGATTTGCCACAGCCGGATGGTCCATAGATTAAACCAGTCGCAAAGGTTTGATCTGGATCCAATTCTTCAATTCTCTGTTTCCAGAAGCGAAGAGTGTCAGGCAGACCATATCGATCACGTGGTCCGGGCAACAGCTCGAGAAAAAAATCGGCATCGTGCATGTTAAAAGCACGCAGACCTTTGGGGACAATGCGTGTTGGTGTCGATTCAGCCGTAGAACTGTCTGCTTGGTCAACATTCTTTGTAGTATTGTTTCTCGCGGTCGCGCGAGTGGTTGAAGCGTGTTGAGGCTCGGGGTCTTCAATGAATTGTCGGAGCTCTGTTGCCAATTCAAATGCGGCGCTGTAGCGATCACTTGCTCTGCGCGCAATGGCTTTCATGCAAATGCGTTCCAGTTCTGCAGGAACGGTCTCATCGATCTGTTTCAGCGGTTTGGCATCCAGTGAGGCGATTTTCTTCAGGAGTGAAGATCGCGAATCAGCAGTAAAAATACGCTTGCCCGTCAAGAGTTCGTAGAGCACTGCTCCGAGACTGTAGATGTCGCTGCGGCCGTCGACACGGTGTCCCTCACCTCGAGCTTGTTCAGGGGACATGTAGGCAGGACTGCCCACGTACTCCGGGCCCTCGCCGAGATCTTGCTCGTTGAGAGCAAGCCCGAAATCGACAAGAAAAGCGTGACCGCGGGAGCTGATGATGATGTTGCCGGGTTTTACATCGCGATGGACGACGCCTTGTTTGTGGGCGTAATGGAGTGCGTCGGCAATTGAGGCGATTATTTGTGCCGATTCCTCCAGTGGAATCCTGCCCTGCTTGAGCTTTTTTGAAAGGTCCTGACCTTCAATGTATTTCGACACGATGTAGCACGGTACCTCATCGTTCTCGCCAACATCGAAAACTGGAACGATGTGCCCATGCTCAAGATTTGCGACCGTACGCGCTTCAGCGACATAGGCCTGAACGTTCTCGGGATGATCCGTGAGTTTGACGCGAGGAACTTTGATTGCAACATGACGCTCAAGTTGCCCGTCATAAGCTTTGTAGACGGTGCCGTAGGAACCTTTTCCAAGAATGGATTTTAATCGATAACGCCCGATGTGTTTCAACGTTTTGATGTTTGTTTCAACAGCATGCGCCCGGTGCGTTTCATCGAATTCGGGGTTGATGGTTCGTGTCGGAGGATGCCCAGCTTTCTCAGGTGAGTCTGTGCGAAGAATTGGGGCTTCGCTGTTGGTTTTCTTCTCAAGTAATTCGCGGACGTACAACGAGGCAGCCTCGCCTGTCGTGTGGTAATCTGCGACCTCAATGGTTTGCTTGGCTCTTGTCCGTAACTCAACATCAATTTCAAGCAGCATGTGCAGTAGAACTTCGCGCAACGCGTCGTCCACGAGATCCGTGAACGAACTGAAGTTTGGGCGACGATTGGCATCCCATTGGTTCTCAAACTGATCGCAAACGATGTCAATTTGACGTTGGTCGGATAAGGAGGGAGTGGGCATGGGTGGCTTGTTGAATAGAGGAAATTTCCACTGCGATCACACCAATGAAACCGAAGATTTCAATCGTATCACCAAATGCTTGTACGTTGGATTTGTTGCCCAGAGATTGCATTGCGGATTGATGATGCCTGCAAACGAGTCTTCTCAGTAGCTTGGGGCAGTTCGCCAGGCGAGGGGGGGGGAGAGGGATACCTCAATAGAAAACACCAGCCCATCTGGGCTGGCGTTTTGCGTGCTTGATCAAATCCAATGTTGCGTGAGCGACTAATTTTCATAGGCACCCATGTCAATATTGAGACCACGGACTCGTGGAGCGCCCGTGATATCAAAACGTACGGGGCAAAGGGCACGGTTGCCCGTATCAATGCATGGCGAAAATGGCATGGGTCGGCCATTAGGAAGTAGCATTGGGGCGGATGAAATCATACCGATGCCGGGCCACGGAAGGCTTCCCCATCCAGCGATGCAGGAGTAGCTGATGTTATCAGGAGCCTGGTTGAGTTGTGCAAGCAAGGTCGGGCTAAGAGGCGAAGTGTTGCGGTAGACAATGGAATTTGCGATATGGCAAAGTGTGTTTCCAAGGGAGCTGCTCGAAAGCCAGACGCCGCCTGTGTTCACGGCCCGGTTTTTGAACACAGTTGTGTTGATCAGATTGAGTGTGCTGGCTCCCACGATGTTTTTGAAGGCGATTGCGCCACCGCGGCTGGCTTGATTCAAAGTCAGCACATTGTTGATCAACCTGGCATCCGTGTTGGTCAGGCTGAGACCACCACCATCGAGTGCAGCCTGATTGTTGAGGAACCTTGTGTTCTGGCACTCAAGTAGTCCAGGTACGGTTAGGTTGACGCCATGGACGGCACCTCCGTTGTCCAAACTGCTGTTCCTGCTGAACACGCTGTTATCGATGGTTACACTGTGGCTCTCGTTTGACAGAATCGCTCCGCCAGGCCCGGGAGAGCTGTTGTCGGAAAAATCGCAATAGGTAAACTGCATCAAGGTGCATTGATCACCTACGACAGAAGATAGACGAGCTTGAGTAAATTCGCACTGATTAAAATGAACACGGCTGCGGTGACCATAGACATGTGTCGCCGATGAACGGAATTCAATGTCAAAGAAGTGGATGTCGGTCTGATCGATTTCGAAAATAGGGTGAGCGAAGGCAATGTTTCTGAAAATGACTGGCCCGCTCCCATTGCTGCGAACGGTACATGGTTCCGTAACGATGTAGGAAAAATAGTTTACATATTGCCCTGCAGAAACGTAAATATCATCAGGAAATGTGTCTCCGTTAGCATCAGCAACCGCAGCTACCATATTGGTATAGGCGTCGCCCCAGTTGGTTCCGTCTGCTGCTCCTGTAGCATGGGTATCGACGTAGATGTCTCGGGCGTTCAGGGCCGAACTCATGAATGCGCTGAGGCATAAGATTGCTAGCGTCTTGTGGAGTGTGTTGATCATGATTTTGTCTTGTTGATGCAATTGATTCACTGATGCAATCGATTCACTGATGCAATCGATTCACTGGGGCTTACCCAGGAAATTGCATGGACAGGCGAAGTTGCCTGCATTGGGAAAAGCGATAAGCTGTAGGTCATCAGGCGCGGGACCCCAAGGTTTTCCCTTTTTCGTTTGTGGGAACGAGTCCGACGCTCGAAAAGGTTGCCCAGTCGTGACTGTTTTGACGCGTTTGAGTGACAAGCGAGGTTTCCCATCTGCCCAAAAGTGATCCTGTCAGGCTTGGATTGATGGCGCTTGCATTGGGAGTTGAGACCGGTTAGGGTCTCCGGCTGTCTTGTTTGTTTGCATGGGGGTGCTTTTCTTGAGCTAATCCCTATGCACAAAAAACGAACCTTTTTCACCTCCACGCTTGCACTCCTCGCAGCGTCTCTTTTCTGGTCTGACTCGGCAGTCGCCGATTCTCCCTCTCAACGGCAGCAGTCGGGCCGTAGCAGCCCGGAGTTCAAGGCATATCAGCAGCGTCTGAAGTCGCGTCGCGATACGGGCCTGTCCGCACGACGCCAAATGTACGGCGATCGGAATTACAGCCGTACGCAACTCTCGATGAAAAAACAGATCAATCTTTCGAACCCAAGTGGTTCATTCGTATGGGGTTACAACTACAAGGGAAAAAACAATACCCGCTTCTCCTACGGGAAAGACCCCCGTTGGCATATGCTCCGCACGCCGTTGACACCAGCGGGTGATTCAGGGTCAATCAATAATAAGTAGCGAAGGTTGTTCGTTTGTTGTCCGTCGATGGATGGCATCTGTTTTGAGTTCCGTTTTGAGTTCCGTGGTGTCCTCGGGTTTGGGATTTGCTGCGGGCCCGACGGCTGGCCAGCTTGCAATCGCAGGCTCCTTTCCTGGCCCCACCTCTGACTGGAGGCCCGTTTCAGGTCGGGTAGCGATCCTGAGTCTGTTACCATCTGCTACCGGTTCGGTTGTAACGAATAATCCATTTGCATGGATTGATCTTTGGCTTTGTAGTTGTTATTTCTTCCTGCATGATGCAACAAGTCAATACAAAGCGAGTTCGGCTCAATTCTATTCTGAATGACCCAGATAGTTCGTCAGGGCGTGCCTTTGCGATTGTGATTCAATTACTGATCGTAGTTTCTCTGCTTGGGTTTTCGATCGAGACCTTGCCGCATTTGACAGCTGAAGCACGGGGATGGCTGCGATGGTTGGAAATCATCACTGTGTGCATCTTTTCGGTGGAGTATCTGCTGCGATTGTGGGCCGCCGAGAACCGCTGGAAATTTGCAACCAGCTTCTTTGGAATCATCGACCTGCTGGCAGTGCTTCCGTTTTACATCGCTCCAGGGGCCGATCTTCGTAGCGTGCGTGTGTTCCGTTTGCTGCGTTTGTTTCGGCTTCTTAAATTGGTTCGCTACAGCAAAGCGGTCCGGCGATTTCACATCGCACTGAACATTGCACGCGAAGAATTGATTCTGTTTGGTACCGTGTCATTCATCATGCTCTACCTCTCAGCAGTAGGAATCTACTTTTTTGAAAACGAAGCACAGCCGATGCATTTTGCATCTGTCTTTCACAGTCTCTGGTGGGCAACCACCACACTGACGACAGTTGGCTATGGCGATGTCTATCCAGTCACGTTAGGTGGTCGCTGTTTTACTTTTGTTGTGCTTCTGGTTGGTCTCGGGATCATTTCAATCCCAGCCGGAATCGTTGCCTCAGCACTGGCGAAAGCACGTGAGATTGAAGGTAAATAGTGATGGCGGCACTCTTGGTGGGATGCCGAAAACGTACCCTTGTGTTGCGAAGGTTGCACCATTGAAGTGCTGGCATTGAAGTGCTGGTTCAGCGAAATGTAAAGCAGAGCACAATCATGTCCATCAGCATGTGCCATAGCACTGCTGCTGAGAATCCTCTTTGGGCAACGATCAGATAGCCCAGCATGAATCCGCCAAATGCCAGAAGGAGTGACCCGAACCAGCCATTCGGGAATCCTCCATGGAAATGCACAAAACCAAAAATTGCCGCCGCCGGAATGGTTGCCGTCGCAATGCTGAGGGATTGCGATAACAACGGTAGCAAGCCGATTCGAAAAACGAACTCTTCCAGGACTGCGTTAAAAAACGCCAGTACAGGAAGCATCAGAATCACGGATAGGGAGAGTTGTTGCCAGCGTTGGATGCTGGCTTCCCAGTTGATCACGGGCAGAAAAGCGGGAAAAGCGAATGGAATGCCGATCAGCAGGTAAACCCAGATCGGCATCGGTTTGACGCCCCACCAAGGCAGAGGCCAGCTGATACCGCGGCGCCAGTCTCCAAATTTGAGCAGGCTTCCAAGTTCATGGCGGCAATCGGGTAGCCAGCAACAAAGCACCAAAGTCATCAACGCCGCAGGCAGAATCATGCCAACACGCAGAACAAGCAGATTGGTCGCGGCGGATGCATTGTTGATTTGTTGTGGTCCAAGGTCGCGAAACATCTCGGGCAGGTGCTGAGGTTCCACAGCCATTGCTGCTTGCCACGTGAGCACGACCATGGCGACTGTCGTTGCAAACCGTGTTTTTGGCAACCGCCATGTCAACAACGCAAGAAAAATCAGGGTGGTGCCAAGCAACGCGATATCTCGATTGCTGGCCCAGAGCCCCTGAAGAGGTAACATCACAATTGCCGTGATACTACAAAGCGAAAACAAAATCGCCACAGGTAATTCGTTCAGCGAAGGGGCAGCTGGCAGGCTGCGTTCACTTGATTTCTTCACTGATTGCATGCAAGTGAGTTGCTGTGTGAGGATCCGCCGTTCGCTACAAGCTTGAAAGTCTCTGAGGGAGCATACACAATCCTTTGATTTTCGCCGATCACAAAAAAGCATCACATCAAGATTGCAGTGATGCTGAAGAATAGATTGACGAAGCAAGAAGCAAAAGCGGGCGGCCTGAACAGTACTGTGCCCTAGGATATCAGCTTGGGCCGTCTGTATCAGTGTGTCGCAAATTTTACATCCGCGGACTGCAGGGTTTAGAATCCGAAACGCTGACATCCGCCGTCAGTGGCCCTCTCCCATCAGTCTGATTACTTTATTTTTAAAAGTCCATAAACATGTCCTATCTATGTGTACTCACCATTCTCCTGGGTAGTGGGATGGGTGATGTGTCCACTGGTTGGTCGAAAATCGGTGGAGGATTGTTCGCTCAGCAAGCACCGCCTGTATTTGATAACGCAACGGAATCGAGTCAGGCGTTGCAGCCACCGGCAGAAACGGAGTCTGGAATTCCAAAGCCTGCCGTTTCTGCAGTCGGGAAAGGAAACGATAAGGCTGATGGTGATCGTGGAAATTTCGACAAGCCTACAGACTTGGACGCTTATCTTCAAGAATTGAAAACAGCGGTGGATTCGGGGGAAATGACAGAAGAAGCTGCACGTGAAGCCTGGGACGACGCGATGTCCAAACTCAACAAGCAAGACGGTGAGGAAGCGGAACGTCGAGGCAGAGATTGGATAGGAGAGAACCTCGTGTTCTTTCTCGCGACGGTCTATGGCAGCGTTATTCTGCTTTTCGTCGCTATCCTGATGATTTCATACACGGTGGTAAAGCGAAGAGGAAAAGCACGCACAGAAAATCTACAAAAGACAATGGCCGAATTGGGCCTGGATTTTGAACCCCTTGGGGATGAATCGTTGCTGCTGGAGTTGAGTTCCCTTCCACTGTTCAACAGGGGACGCGGAAAAAAAATTACCAATTTGATTGAGGCTGACACTGCTGATTTGCAAATGCAGGTATTTGATTATCAGTTCATTACCGGTCACGGAAAAAGTAGAAAAGTGCATCGTACTTCTGTCGTACTTGTGCGATCCGGGACGCTGGTCTTGCCCGGTATGCAGGTCCGTCCCCGAAAAGCTTTCGCTGACGGAATCAAGGCCATGTTTGGTGGTGGCGGGATCGCAATGGATCAGTATCCTGAGTTTGCGAAAAATTACGTGGTCGAATCTGCTCAGCCAGACCAAACTCGTGATTTTCTTGATGCGAAGATGGTGGCCGCCTGTGAGCGTAATCCGGGTTGCTCGTTTGAGTGTCAGTCGGGTGTGCTGTTGCATTTTCGGGCTGGCAAACGTACCGACACTGATGCGGAGTCGATTCGTCGTTGTATCGGCGAAGGTTTTCAGCTCTTCCAGGATGTGAGTGAACGTTTGCAACGAAACGCGTGAATGACGCATCGATCTGAACCTTCAGGTACTTTTGCCAACACCAATTTGCGATTTTTTTCATGCAAGGGTCGGTGATCCTTGTGATTTCCATTGGGGGTTGGAAATATCTGCTGTTGAGGTGATGTCAGTGTCCAGGCCTGAGGCGAATGGGCAGGTTCATGATTGATCGCGTTCCGACTCCCTCGCTCCATGCAACGTCGCTGGTTGGAACTGCCAGTTCCAGTTCCGGGAAACGAGTGAAGATCAGTTGGAACGCGGTGCTTGCTTCAGCCTTCGCTAGCCGCAAACCCAGGCAGGTATGAATGCCACTTCCAAATGCAAGGTGTTGGTTGGGACTGCGGTTGATATCGAATTTCTCCGGATTCTCAAATTGCAGGGGGTCGGCATTGGCGGCAGCGAGGAAAGGTAGAACCGTGTCTCCCCGTTTCAGCTGGATGCCATGGAAATTTGTGTCGCTTGCGACATAACGAGGTTCTGTGGTTTGTACGGTGGAGTTGAAGCGAAGCATTTCATCAATCGCAGTGCCAAGTTTTGACCAATCCTGAGTGAGTTCCGCTTTTTGTGCCGGGTGTCGCAGCAGAGTCAGGATTCCTGCAGCGATCAGATGCACCGTCGTTTCATGTCCAGCCAGAAGGAGTAAAAATGCGGTTGCAAGTAATTCTTCTTCATCGAGTTCCTCACCCTGTTGCTCTGCATGGACCAGGTCTTTGATCATTCCTTCGCGAGGATTGCTTTTGCAGTCCTCAAACTGCTCGCGAAAGTAGTGACCGATTTTCCATATCGCAGGAAACGCACGAAACAGGTCAAGTGAGTTCTTGATATTCGTGAAACGAACACCCCAGCGAAGGATTTTGCTTCGATCCTGTTCAGGTAAACCCAGTAATTCGCAAATGACGGCAAGGGGGAAAGGTCGGGAAAAGTGTTTGACCAAGTCGACTTGTCCATTGCTGCCTTCTGCTTCACGCTCCAATATGTCCCATTGCGTCTGCGCGAGACCGGAAATTTTGATCTGCATTGATTGGATGTTCTGACCGAGAAACGCACGCTCTACAATCTTGCGAAGCCGTCGGTGGTCTGGTTCATCTTTGCCCAGCATGTTGCTTGTGATGGCTCTCAGTGTGGTCGGCATCCACCAGCGAAAACCAGCCATGCCGCGACGACCCGCATTGCGGGGGTTGGTAACAAATGTCTCTTTGGTTCGAAGCACTTCTGATGTGCTCGCGTACGTCGTCGTGACCCACACATTACCTAAAAATGGCATTCGGGTAGGAACCATGGGACCGTGCTGGCTCAACGCCCGAAGCGTTGGGAATGGATCACCTTTGAATTTGGCAGACGTCAGGTCGAACGAAGATCGTTGCACATGATTGCCTTAGGGAGGCTAGGAAATGGAACATAGCTGGATTGGTGTGGTTGACGATCCCAGTAACTCACGAAAGAAAGATTCGTATATCAACTTGCCATGCTCTATTCACCTTTGGGCGATAGGGTCCAGATCCCGAGTTGAATCTGGACTTTCAATTCAGATGAATCGAGTAGCACCTCTTTTCCCAGCATCGTGTCATAGAGGATGACTGCCCCGCGTTGGAGTTCTCTTACACGGAATACGCGTGGGGGTTCGAATCCACACGCGAAATAGAACCTGTTTTTTTCAAGTCGTGGGACGAGTCGGGAAACTTTATCCGCTCCCTTTTTGACGACCAGCTTTACACCAAAACGGTAGTTGGTCATGTAGCTACCCAGCAAATTTGCATCCGGTTCTGGCTCTTCAGCGGGTGGGGGACCGTGCGTTGCGGGTGCTTCCGATTTCATTGGTGCATCGCCGCAAGACTCTGGTGCTGCCGGATTGTCATGCGTCTTGGAACTGGGGAGGTTCTCAGTGTTCGGTGCAGCAGAATCCTGCCGATCCGTTTCACTTGCCTCGTCAGTGCTCTCTCTCCCTTCGCTTGAGACAGCGTGTTCCAAGGCGCAGACGAGGTCCTGGAATGATTTGCTGGCGGGGCCAACCAGTTGCTGCATTTTCGTCTGCGCATTCTTGACTTCGTTTAGTTTTTGAATGGACAGTTGCTGTCTGCCCTGACGCGCTGAAGACACCACCTGATTCACTTGGGCAGTCCAGCGTCCAGCGATACCATTGAATTGAGTTTCGATTTGGCGGATGCGATCGAGTGCGGACCGAATTCGCCCTAGCTCAAATTCCTTTTGCGCTTCGGCAATATCAGAACCGAATGAACTGACGCCTTTCAAGCCTTCAATGACGATGCCATTGGGCAGTCCACTGACAGAACCTCCTGCCAAGCTGTTGGTGCGTTGGACAGTGATGATGATGTTCGAAAACAGAGCCGGTTCAACAGAAATCATTGATTCACAGAAACGAAAGATGAAGAGTTTGGCTTAGTCATTGACTAAAACTTTGACCGTCAATTTCCGATTCGTAACGGTCAATCCTGATTCTAACGCACCCCGCAGGGGATAATGCAGTTCAAGGGAATGTTCCAATTTATCAAAAATCGCATTCGATACCACGATAGGAATATCCACCATCGACTCGCAGGACGCTGCCAGTCATGTAGCTGGAAGCACGGGATGCGAGCAGGAGCAAGGCGCCAGTCAGTTCGTGAGGATCCGCAGCCCGCCCCATGGGAATGGTCTTTCGCCAGTGATCGCCTTCGGGGCCATCAAGGATCTCTTTTACCATGGGTGTGGCCAGCCAGCCTGGCGCAAGGCAGTTCACGCGAATGTTTTTCTTGACCAGTTCCATCGCCATATTGCGTGTCAGGTGCTCGACTCCTGCCTTGGAGGTTGCATAGTGAATGCGTTTCAATTGCGCTCTTCCGCCCAATGAAGACGAAATGTTCACGATCCGACCGTGGATGTCTTTGTCCAGCATGTAGCTGGCGATGCGTGTTGATACTTGCCAGGTGGCTTTCAGGTTGATGTCCATGACGGCATCCCATTCATCTGCCTCAATATTGAACATGTGATCATTGGATCCGAGGATGCCGGCACAATTGACAAGCGCGTCAATTCGCTGATATTGCGAATCGACGTCGTTGACCAGCGTTTCAATCGATTGTGCATCGGTGATGTCGCACACCTTGGCGACTGCTGAAAAACCCTGGGCGGCCAATTCATCTGAAAGTGCAGCGAGAGCTTTTGGGTTGATGTCGACCAGAACCACAGTGGCATTTGCAGCTGCAAGGATACGGGCAAGTTCAGATCCCAGACCACCAGCAGCCCCGGTAACAATGACCACTTCATTGTGCATTAGGAATTGTTCATGGATTGTCATTTGAATTCCTGTGGGCAAAGGGGGGTAGCTTATTTTGGTCCGTATTGCAGCGGTTACCGCTTGGTAACCTTTGGCCGCTGCTTTGCAGCAGCCCGTGTGTGGTCATGCTAGAATGCTCGACGCTTGTTTGACATGGGGCTGCGTGTGTCTTGGACAGGGTGGCGTGCGACGCCCAGTGATTGCCACGCGGTTGTGATTGCCTTGCCCGCCTACGCACGCCTTGCATCTGGAACTCCCTTGATGAAACCGTTGCTAAAAAATCGCTTGAGGGTGCGACGCCGTGCGGCCTTGTTGGAAAAACTTGAGAGTCGCCGACTGCTGGCAGCAGTTTCACCCCCCGCTTTTTTGCAGTGGTTCGAAAGTTCGTTCGACACGATCGAACAGAGAACTCCAGACATCTTCCAGGCAGGTTACGGTGCGGTCTGGTTGCCACCGCCGGGGCAAGCTGATTCGGGAGATCAGTCCGTTGGTTACGATGCCTATGATCGGTTTGATCTCGGCTCTCCTGATGATGAAACCTTGTATGGGACCGAAACGGGTTTGAAAGCGGTGGGCACCGCTTTTGAGCGTGCTGGTATTTCGTTGCAGATCGATGCAATCTTAAATCATTCAGGTTTCTCCGATCAAGCGACCCCCGGGTTTGTGGACTCGGGTGGCTACCCAGGACTTGCCATTACACTTTCGGATGCGATCGACGGAGATTATCACTCTGGTTTCGAAAGTGGCGTTCTTAAGGGCAGGCTGTCTGGTCTGGTTGACATTGACCACACCACCAATCATCAGTTCATTCGTCAACCGGTTGATCTGACTGACCCCAGTAATATTCCGCCTGGCACCGTTGCTGATTTGAGCGGGCGTCTTGCCAACGTGCCAACACCAGAGAATGCGAGATTCTATCCTGATCGGGATGGGGACGCGATGTTTTTATTTGACCCAGTGACTAACGAGTCAGATATCCCGGTCTATTCCTTTGATGCTGATTGTTCGTCGTGTGGCGATGCAACAACTGAAAATGCGATGGGCTATCTGATGCGATACATGCAGTGGATGGTCCATGTCGTCGGTGTGGATGGTTTTCGAATTGATGCGGCTCAGCACTTCGAAGGATTTGTGATGGATTATTTGGATCGGGCGGTATACCGATCCAACCCGCGGGCTTTGCTGGATGGTTCAACCGACCATGTGTTCAGCTACAGCGAGGTGTTTACCGGTGACAAAAATACTTTGTTGTCTTATGTGAAGAAGAACATTGATCCGGCTGATCCTGGAAGAATTGGAGGTAACCGGGACTCACTGGATTTCTCGGCCTTCTTTGCAATGCGTGACAATCTCAGCAACATGGGGACCGCGAATGCGTGGCAGAATATCCGTGACTCGCTTTTGGACGTGCATGATGATGGCTTGCACAATGGTTCTGCGGGTGTGCTATTTGTTCGCAGCCATGATGAATTCGGGCCCGCCTCGCTCGATAACGTAGGACACGCCTTTGCCTTGATGCATCCTGGCAATGCTGTTGTTTACATGAACGGCAAGGAGTTTGGTGAAGGACGCGATTTCCCAAAAGCCGGGCGAGGTGACGCACTTGGTGGAGTGTATGGTGACACGATCGGGAACCTTGTGGCAATCAGAAATTCACATGGTCGTGGTGACATGCTCGAAAGATGGATCGACAATCAGGGGATTTATGTTTTTGAACGCGAGGGCTCCGCACTTGTTGGACTGTCCAATCGCGGGGATGCGGGATACGACGAGCGGACGGTGAATGTCAGTTTTGCTCCGGGGACTCATTTGATCGAGTTGACGGGCAATGCATCGGACCCGGATATCGATCCGAATGATGATATTCAGGAAGTACTCACGGTGTCGTCAACCGGTACGATCACCTTGCGTGTTCCACGCAACCTGAATGCCAACGGTGACTTTCATGGCAACGGATATGTCATTTATGGGTTGCCAGCACCGCAGGCGGTGTCCGGATTGGAACTGACGGGTGTCGATACCGTCTTGCCAGGTTCAGTCCCCTCGGCCACCGATTACGAGAATGGCAGAACCCGTTTGAGTGATCTGCTGGTGGTCACGGGGGACTCAATGCAGGTCAAACTGCAGACCGATCAAGTCAATTTGTTGGGCTTGTCTTCGTTACGTGATGTCTATGCCGACGGCGACAATGCCCTGCTGCGTCTTGATGGCGGGGTTGATCTCAATGGCAATGGCACAGTCGATTTTGTCACGCCTGGATTGGTCAGCTACGGGTTTGAACAGTTTGTTGATAAATCCAGCCCGCGTGTTGGGCCCGGCGGACTGGGTGATACCGGTGGAGATGGTGAGTTTTTGCAAACCATCGATACAACCGTCTTGTCCGAGGGAACCCATTTCCTGGAAGTTCGTGCTTTTCGACATCGCACTGATGGTGGTCCTGCGATTTTTAGTGATTTCAAAGAGTCGGTTTATGTCGATCGATTGCCACCAGAATCCGAGGTGATGAGCTTTGAACCCTATACAACTGGTATCAATGAAAATCGGGATCTTGTTGTGCAGTCGGTTGATCAAACCGCTGATAATGCGCACGTGTTCCTGAATTTGCCCGCTGGCCTGACTGACGGCGAAGTTTTGCAAATGGTCGCTGGTGAGAATCAGGCTCGGAAAAGAGACCGTGATCAATTTGTTTATGGCTTCTTGAATGTTCCGCATGGCAACAACGTGGCAACCATCGTCTCTTATGAACCCACCGGTAACGTGAATGTTCAACGTGTGCCAGGACTTTTTACATCGACGATTGTCGGTGCTGGACTCGGTGACCTCGATTTTGACGGTGATGTTGATCTCAATGATGTGCAGGAATTTGAAACTGTCTTTCTGAGTGATAATTCACTCTTCAATCCGGCGGCCGATTTTGATGCCGATGGCCAAATTGACTATGCGGATCTGGATCTGTTCTCAATACAACAAACCAATGCCAACGCTGATCAAGCAATCCTTGATGCCATCGAGGCGACGCGTGCGTTGGTGTTTGCCGCTGTGCCAGATTCGTATTCTCTGAATGAAGATGAGACGTACACCCAGACCGCTCCCGGAGTCCTGGTCAATGACTTGGACCCCGGAGCAGGTGCCAGCTTTGGAATCAGTACCCCAGGCAGCATCTCGTCGGATCAAGGCGTCACGGTCACGCTCGCAACTGATGGTTCCTTTAGCTATCCCAGCGCAGGTGTCTTTGGTCACTTGACCGCCCAACAAACACAGACTGACTTCTTTACTTATTCTGTCACAGATGGTTTGAGCCACACGTCGCAGGCAACGGTTACTATGACTGTTCAAGGAATTAATGACCCGCCAACGCTTGAGGCTCCCAGTCATCTTAATCTCAACGAAGATGCGGCTGAGCAAGTAATTGCTTTGACTCTTATCGGTGCCGGCGGCGGTGAGTCACAGGAGCTTTTGGTCACTGCAGTCAGCGATACACCAAGCTTGATTCCGCAGCCTCAGGTTGACTACACAAGTCCCAATCCAACAGGAAGTCTCAAAATCACCCCAGTCGCAAACGAAAGTGGAACAGCTGAAATTGTGGTGACTGTTGCCGATGGAGGACTCGATGGTGATCTCAGTACCACTGGTGACAACGCAACTTTCAAGCGGACCGTTGTCATTACGGTCAATCCAATCAATGATGCCCCGACGCTGACTATTGTTAGCAGTTTGAACATCAACGAGGATGCGTCCGAGCAGACACTTGGTCTGTCGGATGCCAGTGCGGGTGGTGGAGAAACTCAACCACTTCGGATCACTGCCACCAGCGACAACTCTGGGTTGGTTCCTGATCCCACTGTGATTTACACCGACGGCGACTCGACAGGTACGCTGAAACTGACTCCGTTGCCTGACCAAAGTGGTTCGGCCGAAGTCGTGGT
>PKCN01000030.1 GCA_002862205.1 Planctomycetaceae bacterium
TTGTTGGTTGTTGGTTGTTGTTCAGGAGAATTTTGATGACAAGCAGGTTTTCACGGCGAGAATGCCTTGTATCAACTGGTCTCCTCGCTCTCACGGCATCACCTTTGCGATCTTGGGCTGAGGACGCGGAGGGTGAGCAGATCGCATCACGGCCGGTGATCGGCAAGCCGGTTGCGTGTCGTACGATTCCGCTTGGGCAAGCGGGGCTTCGCCGAGTCGTGACTGCCATCGCCGCAGATCCCAGGGGCGAATATCTGGCTGCTGCGGGAGACGATTACAAAATCCGGATTCTGCGCACCTCTGATTTGAAGGTGGTTCGGACATTGGTCGAGCACGGAGACATCGTGCGAACACTTGATTTTGATCCCACGGGTAAGCAGTTGGTTTCCGCAGGGAATGATGGACGTTTGATTTTGTGGAATCGTGACGAAGCTTTTCGATTCATCCGTGAAGTTGCAGGTTCCCCTGCTCTTGCCGAAGTGACCTTCGCTCCCGATGGCAGTGGGCTTGCTGCTGTTGGATTTGAGAGTGAAGTCTTTTTGCTCGGCAACGGTGAAGGACAGCGTGTTTCCCTGCAGTGTGCTTGTCAGGATTTACGGGCCGTCAGGTACCGTGATGATGCAGCGGTTCTGGCGGTTGCTGGTCGCTGTGGGACTTTGCATCTGTTTGACAGTGAGACGCAGGAATGCACAGAACATCGACTTCATGCAGGTAGAATCCGTGACATTGTTTTTCTTCCTTCGGGGAGCAGGGCTGTGTGTGTTGCGGAGGATGGATTTGTTTCCGTGTTTGACACTGCTGGCATACAGCCACCACGCCGATTTCGCGCCTCAACAGGCAAGCTGTTTGCGGTGACGGTTCTGAATGCGGATCTGGTGGCTGTTGCTGGATCAGACAACATCATTCGGGTCGTCGATTGGAACAAGGGGCAAATTGTGCGGCGGTTGGAGGGGCATACTGGAAGCGTGATTGCTCTGGATTCGCAGAGCGGATTGTTGTTCTCCGGAAGCTATGATGCGACGTTGCGACGTTGGTCCATCGCTGACATTGTCGCCGGGCGGCAGAGGATTGCGGGTGCTGGGGCCAACGGCAATGGACCTCGGGTTGATTGATGTCCGCTGCAAACGGCAGGGGATGAATACAGGACTGCCAAAACCATTAGGCACATGGAGGTGCCAGCGTGATTTGGAAGGCAAAACGAAATCGGTATCGCGGTCGCGCTAACAGTACGGAAGTATTGAAACGGAGATCGCGTGGCCCCGAGCATCTTGAATCCCGCAGATTGCTTGCGGCTGATCCGCTGCATGTGGGGATTGTCTATCTGGAAACAGATTATCTTGAAACCGATCAGGACGTTGGAAGTGATTCCAAGGGTGACCGCTTCATTCTTTCCTTCAATGGTGGAGTGGCTAATACCAAGCTGACCGAAGTGCGTATCCGGACTGACAAGGATGGCGATGGCATCAGTATCGGTGATCCGATTTATGACACTGTGGTGGGCGGTCGCGGAAAGAGCGGTGCCCATGATTTTGAAGTTGTGCGAGTTTTGACTCAGGATGGACAGCAGGTCAACGCAACTGCCACGATTGAAGATGGTGGACAGGAACTGGTTCTGAGATTGTCAGATTTTCGAGCTGGTGATCGCCTTGAGTTCACCGTGGATGTCGATGAAGTGCTGAGAAATTCAGCAGATCTGGCTGTGTTCAACGATCGACTGGATGTGATTACTTCGGGGCAGGAGTTTCAGGATTCGATTCTGGGAGTGACATTCGAAGCACCCCATTATGAGACCAGCCAAGCGGATGCGATCTTTGTCAATGGTTATGGCGACCCCATTTCTGTGCATGGATTGGACTTGCCACCCGATGAGGGTGATGACATCGACAGTCGACCGGACCGTTCTGCCGCCGCGATTCTAAGTCTTGTGCAAACTCCAAAACCAATAGAGATTTCAGGACACGTTTGGCTGGACAATGATCTGGACGCCACTCGTGAACCTGGGGAAACATTGTTGGAGGGAGTTGAAGTTGCGCTGTTTCGTCAATCAGATTCCGGTGAGTACATCGACACAGGGCACCGAGCGATCACCGGTGTCAGCGGTAAGTATCATTTCCCGAAATCGCTTGCCATCCCACCTGGGCAATATCGTCTGGTTGAAACACAACCGGAAGATTTGATGAGCGTTGCTGCCATTGCTGGAACAGTCAACGGCGGTGTGGTTGGTCAGGCCGAGTCGTTTGATGTGTTGTCAGATCTTTCCATTCCGTTGGGAGACTCAGTGGCACTGAATTATGACTTTGCCGAGGCGCAGGCTGCGGCTTTGTCAGGTTTCGTGTTCCTCGATTCAAATAATGATGGGGTCCGTGACCCGGGTGAGGATGGGATCCCCAATGTGCGTGTCCAGTTGGTCCCGATCGATACCATTGCACCTCAGGCGACGTTGGTCATGCCGACGGCTGATGATGGTTCCTATTCATTCCCGGATTTGTCACCCGGAAGCTACGAAGTAATTGAACTTGACCAACCTGATCATCTTCTGGACGGGATCGACGCTGCCGGTCAGGTTGATGGAGTCACGGTTGGTGATGCACAGAATCCCGGTGATCGGATCAGTTCAGTGTTCCTTGCCGGTGGTGATGCCGGTATCGAATACAACTTTGCCGAAATACCTGCCGGGTCTCTGTCCGGGGTGGTCTATTTGGCGAGTCCCAACCATGACTGCCATGAGCCGCAGGCACGTGTTTCATCGACACCTCTTGTTGGGGTTGAAATCGCCCTGCAGGACAGTCGGGGAACTCTGGTGGCACAGACCAGTACCAATGCTGACGGAAGTTATGCATTCTTGGGTATTCCAGTGGGCAGCTATCGCCTGGTGCAATTCACTCCGGCGGGAGTCCTTGATGGAGATTCCCATGTGGGAAGAATCAATGACGTGCCTGTTGGTATCAGTCTGGGCGGCACACTGATCCACGACATCACCATGATCACGGGCGGAATTGGGGTTGGTTACGATTTTTGCGAAGCATTACCCGCTTCGATCAGTGGCCATGTTTATCACGATGAATCAAACGATGGTTTGCGTGATCCTGGCGAGTTGCCGATCAGTGGCGTCGAAGTGCAGCTGGTTGACGAGAGTGGCAACACTGTGGCAACGGTTGAAACTGACAGCCAGGGTCGCTATGAATTTGAAGGGCTTGATCCGGGGGTCTATTCGATTGTGGCTGCCCAGCCGAGCGGTTACTCGGATGGGATCGATAGCGTTGGGACAATTCAGGGTACGCTGACCGGCAGTAACGATGTCAATGATCAATTGTCGAGTGTCCACATCAAGCAGGGACAAGCGGGCATTGAGTATAACTTTGGCGAAGTGTTACCAGCCTCTTTGGCAGGTCGCGTGCATGTCGATCTCGACGGTGATTGTCGGTATGACGACGGTGAACCCACATTGTCCGGTGTGGTGATTCGACTCTTTGATCATGTTGGGGCTCAAGTCGATCAGGTGCAGACTGATCTGGATGGCCGATATGCCTTTGTCAATATCGCACCCGGTCAGTACACCGTGGTCGAAGATCAGCCGGATGGCTATTTCGAAGGCGGTGCTTCTGCTGGCAGCCTTGGTGGAAACGTACTGGACGCCAGTCGGATCGGAGGAGTGGTGTTGGCCTCGGGGCAGGACGCTACCGATTATGATTTTTGTGAACAGCTGGGAGCGGAACTTGCAGGGCATGTTTTTGCTGACTTGAATGACGACTGTCAATTCAATGACAGCGAATCGGGTATCGTCGGCGTGGCGATCGAGTTGCAAGACGAATCGGGGTTGGTCATCGCCAGCACGTTGACGGACGCAAATGGTTTCTACCGATTCTCAGGATTGGCAGCGGGAATTTACTCGGTCAGTGAGATTCAGCCGGAGGGTTGGTTACAGGGGCGTCAAAAATCTGGCAGTGCTGGTGGGGACGATAGTCGCGAAGACTTGATCACGGATATTCCAGTCGAATGGGGAGACGTACTGACCGACTATGACTTCTGCGAATTGTTGCCAGCCTCGGTCGAGGGCATGGTCTGGCAGGAAACCAACGCCAATCAGCAATACGATGTTGGTGAAGTTCCCATTCCCGGTGTGTTGATCGAATTGCTTGGTGGATCTGCAGAGGTGTTGGAGACAACGGAAACTGATTCAACGGGTCAATATCGTTTTGATGGATTGATGCCGGGGGTTTATTCCATTCGTCAAACCCAACCGGACGGATGGTTTCATGGTGGTCAGCTTTTAGGTGATCATGGTGGAGATGCTTCAGCCGACGACCTGTTGATGGGATTGACGTTGGCAGTAGGATCTGAGGCAGTGGGGTATGACTTTCCCGAAGTGCCACCTGCTTCGCTGAGTGGTTTTGTGTTCCAGGATGGAGCAGCAATTCGTCTTGCATCCGCTCTGCGTCCGGAGTTGCTGCGGGAATACAGCGATGGGCTGCTGACGAGCGATGACGTTCGTCTGGAAGGGGTGACGCTGGAATTGCGTGATACTCTGGGAATGCCTGTTGCTGCTCATGATTTTCTGCCAGGACATCGCGGTGACGTGCCATTTCTGACTTCAACTGATGCTGCAGGCTTTTATGAATTTACTGGCCTGCGCCCCGGGACCTACCATGTTTATCAGCAACAGCCCATTGGGTTTGTCGATGGAATTGATACTGCAGGCAGCACCGGAGGTCAGCCCATCAATGTGGCGGACACTCGGTCTGAGGAGGTTGATTCATTGCTTGCCATGTTATCAAACGAGCGGGGCTCCGACCCGGGTACAGATGCGATTCTGAGTATCGCACTGGCGGCCGCTGACGAAAGTGAACAGAACAACTTCAGTGAGCTACGTGTCGATAAAGCTGATTTTCCCCAGCAACCGCAAGAACCTGTCGTGCAGGTGCCGCAGGTCGCTGTACCGATTGAAACGTTTGATTCAACCATTCGCATTGCCACTTTTGCTGATCCGGTGATGGCCGGCACAGCGAATCGCATGTACGACGAGTGGGCTGTCTCATGGCATCTGAGTGTGATCAACGGTGGGTTTCCACGAGGTGAGAAAGTCGAAGACGGAATCATTCGTGGTGTGAGTTCACGAAGTTACAGTCAGGCGTGGGTGGCAGGTGTTCATGCCAGTGGTCGCTGGACCATTCAGGGGATCGATAACGGTCAGAATTCCGAGACCGTGCACCCTTCCGACTTTGACCTCGGTGGTGAAAACGCGATTGCGTTATCGGGAGACTTTGATGGCGATGGATCTGATGAGCCCGTCATTTTTGTCGCTGGTCAGTGGTTCGTTGATCTCAATGGAAATGGTTTCTGGGATCCCGGTGACTTGTGGATTGAGTTGGGAACAGCACTGGACCGACCCGTGGTCGGTGACTGGGATGGTGACGGCAAGGATGACGTGGGGATTTTTGGTCGGCAATGGCAGCGTGACCCACAGCGGATCAAGCGGGATTTGGGGTTAAGTGACCCTGCCAATAAACGACGTCGTCTGGCAATGCGTGCTGAAAATGTGGATGCGGATCCCGCCTCGGTTGAGACTGATCCTCGCCGCTTCCTGCAGCGTGGTGACAGCGGCAAGTTGCGAGCAGATATCGTAGATCATGTTTTCAAATACGGAGAACAGGTCGATACTCCCATGGTCGGCGACTGGAATGGAGACGGCATTGACCAGATTGCTGTCTTCCGCGACGGGAAGTGGTTGCTGGATTCTGATGGCGATGGTCGTTGGACCAATCGTGATCAGCGTGCCGAGTACGGGCAACCGGGGGATCAACCCATTGTGGGAGACTTCAACGGTGATGAGATCGATGAAATCGGCGTTGTCCGCGGCGATGTTTGGATCATCGATACCGATGGCGATCAGCGAATCACTGGCAATGACCAGGAAATTGTGGTTCCGCGACCTTCCCCGGATAGCCAGCCCGTTGTTGGTGACTTTGATGGCGACGGTCTTGATGAGCCAGGTTACTACGACGAAGCTGCCTGAGTTGCGTATCGGACGCGTGCGGCTGAACCGTTTTTTCAAGATCGTCTGGTGGGGTATCACTACGCCACTTGCATTAGCCAGCTGAGTTGGTGAATTGAATCCCGCTGCTTCATTTTGAAGCAAAAATTCGCTTCAGTTCTTCCAAGCTTGTCAGCCCTCGAGCCACAGTCAGAACGGCTTCGGACTGAATGCCGCGATGGCCTTCAGCTTTCGCAATCTGGTTCAGCTTTGTCATGTCCTGTGTCTTCATCAAAGCGGCTCGCAACTGATCGCCAGGTTGCAACAATTCGAAGATGGCAATGCGTCCAAGGTAGCCGCGACCACCACAGGCGTGGCATGGTATGACCGGATCAGGTCGGCCATTTTCATCCACCTGCTGCTCAATGGGTGGTGGCACAAAGGGCTGGTAAAGCATCGCAACTCTGCCAGCAGGAATTCCGAGTTGCTTGAGCAGTTGAGGTTGTGGCTCGAATCCCACCTTGCATTCGTCACAGAGCCGTCGTGCAAGCTTTTGACACAGGACCACGCTGATGTGCTTGATGATCTGGCCAGCTGAGTCGCGATATTTTGGAAGTAGCTGTATCAGACCTGACATTGCACTGTCAGATACCATGCGGGCGTAAATCTGTTTCTCGTTCTTCTCGACCTGATTGATTACAAGTTCCATGGAATCAGGTTGCGGCAACTCCGGAAATACGAAGACGTCCGGTTCTTTCAGAATTGCTTTGCGAAGCATTTCAGGCTCGGTCAAACCGGTATCACCACCAAAGAAGTTCGGGTTGATGTTGATGGTTTCGGGTTCAGGCTGTTCTTGATCCTCGAACGCCTGAAAGTCCCGAACGAAGCGATCAGCTGCTTCGACGCATACTGCCCATGTGGTTGTCAGACCGGCAGACTTTGGTGTTGTGATGAGTACGATTGTTCCTTCTGAATCGAGTTGTTCCTTCAGACTCTCAATCATCTTGTCACGCATGCCAAGATCGCTCAAACGCTTGAAGGGAACATTCACCGGTTCCAGTTTGGCGAGCACCCTTTCCCCTGAGGCAACACCTTGTGCCTGCACGACAAGCGTGTGTTTTTCTTTCCCAATTTTCACTGTGCATTTGCCAGTCTGCGCGGAACGCCGATCAGCAGGATTCAGTAGGCATAATTGCTTCACTGCGTAAAGCATCGCATCGCCTGTTTCCCGGTCGAGCGGGGGTAGCTGTTCCCATGCACCATCAATCTGGTACCGCATCGCGCATGCATTCTGCGAGTAGTCCATTAGCAGATGGGTGGCGCGGGATTGCAACGCATGCCCAAACTGACCTGCTGCGACCTCAAATCCTGCACCCTGACGTGTAGAAATGAGCAACGCTTGTGCCTCGGTTCGTTCGTCGAGGTGAGGAACGAATTCGACAGGAGCTGCGGTCTGCCACAGTTGTGGTTCTTCTTGTTCGGCCATCGTCTCGCGTATGCCTTTTTGTCAAATGTGTCAGAAAGCCAGTCGGTTACAAAATTATGCGTAGCCGGGCCCGAATTTGCGAGTGGTGCTGCCAAACCCATGATTACCGGGATCAGGAGCCTTCCGCGTGTTGGAAGCAAAGATAATGTTCAGGGCGAGGATGAGGGAGCGGCATTAGGTCCGCAAAAATCTGTCATCCAGCGGCTGATTGGTCACATCTTAAGGTTTAGAGGATCCCCGGTGCTTTGACATCGATACCTTTCAGAGCCATCTTCAGGGCGTCCTTGTTCGGCGCAACGGCGAAGGCTGTCGGGCGATCAATGAGCTCATCATCGATCAAGCCTTTGAGGCTCATGGTGAAGTCCTGCATGCCGTCTTCCTGACCGATACGGATCGCATCAGGTAGCTTGTGATCATCACCCTCAAGTACCAATTTCCGGATCATTGGTGAGAAGGTCATGACCTCACAGGTGGGAACTCGTGGCACATCGGGACGAATCGTCTTAAGCAGTTTTTGAGCCACAATCCCCTTCATATTGAATGCAATCGCTGAACGAATGGCGCCGTGCATTTCTTCCGGGAACAGGTCAAGAATACGCCCGATGGTGGTGGAGGCACTCGAAGCGTGAATCGTTCCAAACACCAGGTGACCAGTCTCTGCTGCGTGAATCGCTGTCATGAAAGTCTCTTCGTCTCGAAGCTCGCCCACAAGAATGATGTCGGGGTCTTCACGCACCGCATGCTTCATTCCGATCTCGAAGTCTTTGACGTCCTGACCAACTTCACGCTGATTGATCAGGCACTTGTCCTCGGTGAAAATGAATTCAATCGGATCCTCGAGTGTCAGGATGTGTTTGCGATAGATGCTGTTGATGTAATTGAGCATCGATCCAATGGTGGTACTTTTGCCAGATCCGGTGACACCAGCCAGCAGCACCATACCCTGGTCGTAGTGGCACAGATCCTCCATAGAGTCGGGTAAAAACAGGCCGCGAAAGTCGGGAATGAAATTGCTGATTCGACGGGCGACAAGCCCAATGTTGCCCAAGGACTTGAGCATGTTGACTCGGAAACGCCAGCGGGTTCCGTCCACATCAATGGTGTGCGAGAAGTCGGCCCCGCCGTCTTCCTCAAAAATCAGCAGATTTCGTTCATCCATCATGGGCAGCAGCAACCGCACCATTTCTTCGGAGCCAATCGGTGGACGATTCAGAGCCTTCAGCTCACCTCGGGTTCGGACCATCGGCGGTTGCCCCACCTTCATGTGAAGGTCGGAACCTTCCAGTTTGACCAATGCACGGAAGATCTTGTCGACCTCCAATTCCTCTCTGTCCTGAAGCAGGCTTTCGCGAAGGCGTGCAGCAACCGCATCAGCAGTGGTTCCCTGTTTGGGGGCAGCGGGGGCACGATTTCCAGGTTTTGACGACGACATGGTTGAAAACTTGCTGGTAGCGAATTGAGTAGTTTGCGAGTTGGCAGGCGGTGGGCACCTGACCAACGTGATTCTATGCAGAAGCTGACGGTAGCCACCACCACAATCCAGGATCGTTTGCGGCGGGGATATCGTTCGCAGCGGAGATGGAGATGGAGATCAGGAGACAGAAACCAAGAGACAGAAACCAAGAGACGAAGGTCCTGCCCAGTTCCGAAGCCCGCTCCAGTTTAACCTGCGATGATGTCGGCTGTTCGCCGAAACTGTCCAAGCCACCCACCTTCTTTGCGTCCATGGGCCGATTTTACGCTTTGAACATGTTGCTGCCTGACCGCATTTCTGTCCCGGGTCACACACGTTCGTGGGCGGAGAAATAAAGGGAACATCACTCGAAAAACATCAGAAGGGACAAAAAACAAAGCTTCTCTGGACGTATTTCGATCATTTTTGTTATCCCCTACGCTGGCAGGGAAGGATGCCGGAATTGGTCTGTCATCCCAGCCCAAACCCCATTTTGCCCAAACTTCATTCACCGTGTGTTCAATGTGGGTGGTCATGCAGATTTTTCGATCTGCTGCCGCTTGGCATTGAAGAGCCGCTTCGGATTACTTTTCGATGACTAGCAGCAATGCCCCACGATTGTGGTTGATTGACGATAACGTGGTTGGAACAGGAGGTCACTTTCTCGAATTGGCTTCCCTGTTAGCTGGTGGGGCGGAGGAACTCGGCTATGCACCGCGTCTTGCGGTACACCAAACGTTCAATGAACGGCATGCTGATCTGATTTGCGAGCCCGTTTTCAGTATTCATCGCATGAGACGCTGGTCATTGGGTGTGGACGGAGCGTCAAGCGTCAAACGCAATTCCCGGGGGAAGCCGATTGGCAGCACTGCTCTGGAGAGGGGATGGCATCAATTGCGCGATCCCTTCTCACGTCGCAACGTCCGACCGGAAAATATGTTGAGAGCATGGTCTGACGGGTTCTTGCAGGTGGTTCGACAGAAAAATCTGCGGCTTCATGATCGTATCGTTGTGAATACAGGAGATGACTTTCAACTGTTGGCACTCGCTCGAGCACTGCGGGAATTGGATTCAGATCAGCCGCTAACGGTCCATGTGATTCTGCACTTTGCTCTTTATGAAGGAGCCCACGTCAGCAGTGAGGCAAAGCTATATGGCGAGCAGGTCAATGCAGCCACCAGCATGATTGGACAGCATACTGTCCATCTGCATGCCACCACGGAACCTCTTGCAAGACAACTCAAAGAGGTTGGTGTGAATGCAACTGCGATTCCTTATCCGGTGCGGCCGAGAGTTGGCGATGACAAGCACCGTGATATTTTGACGATGCACGAACAGCCGCTCAATATTGTCCTGGCTGGCTTGCCGCGTGCCGAAAAAGGTCGTGGGCAAATGAAATCAGTGCTATCGGAAATCTGGGGTTCTCATCTCCAGACCGGCAATTTCCGCATGGCGATGCAGGTTCCCAAGAAGCGTTGGCAGCGGATGGTGCCGCTGCATTTGCGGAGCGTTTTTGCAACCGCCATGGACAACGCCGGGCACGATCCAGAAAATCGACTCGAAGTGCAGTCGGGAAATCTCGATGAGGAAGCGTACAATTGCTTCCTTGATTCTGCCGACGTTGGGCTGTTCTTGTACAACCCCCAGCGGTACGTGGCGCGGTGTAGCGGCGTACTTTTGGAGTTGTTGATACGCGGTGTGCCTGTGGTTGTTCCCCAAGGTTGTTGGCTGTCAGAGCAGCTGGACCTGGCTGGCGGGGATGGCAGCATTGGCTACAGCTACAAATCAACGAAGCAGATTCCAGCATTGCTACATCAAATCCGTCGGGATTATTCTGATCTGAGTGGCAGGGCGGCGTTACACGCCGAGAAGACACTGCGTTTGCACAATGCGGCCAACACCCTCAGAACGATGGGAATTCCCGACGTTGCCGTCGCCGCTTTGCGGGCGTCCTGATTTGTCTTGTGGTTGTGTGTGACTCAAGTCACGACGGATCCATGATACCTGCAGCGTGCTGGTGATCCTTTTGAGTTGATGTGCGAACACATCGATTCTTGGGGCCAGAGGTCTGGTTGCAGGCTAGATACCACGGTCAATGGTTGGTCCATCAAGCGGAGTTACTCTCACCGCGACTCATTCTGCCGCGTGGCAAGGATCGCAGGGGGAGGTTTAGCCTTCGACTTCGATTCCCATGCTTCGGGCAGTTCCTTCAATCATGCGAACAGCCTGATCAACGCTGCGAGCGTTGAGATCTGCCATCTTCTTTTCAGCGATATCCTTGCATTGGTCCCGGGTGACCTTGGCTACTTTGGTCTTGTTGGGCACGCCGCTGCCTTTGGCGATTCCTGCTGCCTGTTTGAGCAGGGATGCAGCAGGCGGGCTCTTGGTGACAAAGTCAAAGCTGCGATCGTTGTAGACCGTGACAATCACGGGAATGGGAGTGCCGCTGTATTCCTTGGTGCGGTCGTTGAAGGCTTGGACGAATTGTCCAAGGTTGACGCCGTATTTGCCCAAGGAGGTACCGACTGGAGGTGCTGGAGTGGCTTGTCCGCCGGGGACCTGGAACTTTGCCTGACCTGTTACTTGCTTTGCCATGTCTCGAAATCGATTGTCTGTGTTTCAGTAGTTGTTTCAGTCGTTAATTCTTGAAAATTGCAGTGAGGTTGAGGCGGCTATCGATGCCGCACCTCGCTGCGTTCCGCATCCAGCCTTAGAGCGGTTCGACCTGCCAGTGATCCAATTCCATGGGCACACTGCGGCCGAAAATATTGATGATGACCGTGATACGGCCATTGGCCTCATCGACGGCATCGACATCGCCTTCCTGATTTTCGAAGTTCCCTTCTTTGACGCGAACGCGGTCGCCGACTTTGAAAGGGATTCCGATCTTGATCGGTGCTTCTTCCTCTTCTTCTTCGCTCGGTCGGGTGATGAACCGCTCGATGTCCGATGGTTCCATTGGCATGGGCTTGCCAGCGGCTCCGGTGAAGTCGCTGATGCCGTTGGTCTCTCGTACCAGGAACCACGTGTCATCGTTGATCAGCATGTTGACCATGATGTACCCAGGCAGCAATTTTCGTTTTGAGACCCGTCGTTGTCCGGCTCGCGTGAAGGTGGCAACATCTTCGGTCGGGACAACGATCTCGCCAAAGAATTCTGCCATTCCTTCCATCTTGACGCGTTTTCGAAGCGCATCGGCGATGGAGTCTTCCCGATTGAACGCGACTTTCAGGATGTACCAGTCCATCTTGCCGCCTTCCTGCGGCTCGCTGGCGGGTTTGTTTTCCTCAACAGGTGCAGGTGGAGGGGGTGCCGGTGCTTCGCTGGCAGCCTCCGTCACTGTCTCTGTGGACTCACCCTCGGTGGTCGGAGTTTCCGCTGCTGCCGGTTCGCCGGCATCCGGAGTGTCTTGGAGATCGTCTGAGGTTTCGGCTTCGTTCACGTTTTCAACGCTGTTGGGCAATAGTGATCGACGGGTGGAAGAGACACCATGTTAATAGCAAAGTCGGGCGAGTCAGGTCGTCACTCCGAGTGTGACGAAAACTTTTTGCCAGACGACATCAAACAGGAAGAGCGAGATCGCAAGGAAGAAAATGGTGAAGATCACCACAATCGCCGCCCGGACCAGTTCCTCCTTGCCGGGCCAAGTGACCTTATTCATTTCCGCTTCAACAGCGATCAGGAAGTCAGCAAAACTGGGCAAGTTGACGGCGCGATAGCCAAACCAGGCACCAAAGAACAGCAGTGCGGTTGAAATTCCGGGAACAATCCACTGGCTGCTATCGGCGAAAAGTCCGCTGCCTCGAAGGGTCCCGTGCAGAGACCAGCAACCAAGTCCGACGATCACCCAGATTGCCAGAGCCGTCAATTGACGGACAATTCGACCCTGAGTTGGCTTGTAGACCTTTGTTCTGGCAAGTTCGCTAAGCATGGTTCCGATGAGTGAACCATTTTCGGTTGCCGCAATGTCTCGTGACACCTGTCGCTCCTGAATGTGTGATGGATCGAACACCGGTCCTTGGTGGTCGATTTTACGATAACGCTATTATTTTTTCGATGTGTATTTACTCGAGGTGCCCGAGCCAACCGAACCCGATCAAACGGGAACTCAGGCAGCCTGGCGGTCTTCGATGTATGTTTTCAAATTCAAAGCAGGGGCGGAGGGACTTGAACCCGCAACCGCTGGTTTTGGAAACCAGTGCTCTGCCAATTGAGCTACACCCCTTCGTTCAGGGGCCACCCAGTGAATGACCCGTGATCGTACAGGAAACGCCTTAAATAACCAATGACCAACGAAGTCAAATACTCCGTTGGCCATCAGAATTACGAACGATTTACCCGTTTTCGCGTGAAAATCTGGTCACACGCTTCTACTCAAGGATTTTGGTGACAACGCCCGAACCGACCGTTTTGCCACCTTCGCGAATCGCGAAGCGGACACCATCGTCCATCGCAATTGGCTTGTGAAGCTCAACCGTCACCTTGACGTTGTCTCCGGGCATGCACATTTCTGCACCGACCAAGTCCGCTGTTCCTGTCACGTCCGTTGTGCGGAAGTAGAACTGGGGACGATAGCCGCTGAAGAATGGTGTGTGTCGACCACCTTCATCTTTGCTGAGGCAGTAAACCTCTGCCTCGAACTTGGTGTGAGGAGTGATGCTGCCTGGCTTGGCAAGACACTGACCACGTTGGATGTCTTCACGCTTGACGCCACGAAGCAGGCATCCGACGTTGTCACCCGAGCGTCCTTCGCCCATTTCCTTGCGGAACATTTCGACGCCGGTGCAGGTGGTTTTGGTCGATTCAGCGGACAAGCCGACAATCTCGACTTCTTCACCCACTTTGACCACGCCACGTTCGATACGACCGGTTGCAACCGTACCACGACCTTCGATCGAGAAGACGTCCTCAATTGCCATCAGGAATGGCTTGTCATCTTCGCGGACAGGCTCAGGAATGTACTCGTCCAACGCATCCATCAGCTCGCCGATGCACTTGCTGGCATCAGGGTCTGCAGGGTTGTTGTAAGCAGGCAGAGCGGAGCCACGAACCACAGGTACATCGTCGCCTGGGAAGTCGTATTTGCTGAGCAACTCGCGAGCTTCAAGCTCGACCAGTTCCAGCAGCTCTTCGTCGTCGACCAAGTCACACTTGTTCAAGAAGACAACGATGTACGGAACACCAACCTGACGTCCAAGCAGCACGTGCTCTTTCGTCTGAGGCATGGGGCCGTCCGCAGCCGAAACCACCAAAATCGCACCGTCCATTTGGGCGGCACCGGTGATCATGTTCTTGATAAAGTCAGCGTGACCGGGGCAGTCAATGTGAGCATAGTGACGGTTATCCGTCTCATACTCAACGTGAGCCACTGCAATGGTCACTGTCTTGGTATCGTCACGCACGGTACCGCCTTTGGCGATATCCGAGTAACCCTTCGCTTCGGCTAGTCCCTTGGCAGCTTGCACTGCAAGGATAGCACCGGTGGTGGTTGTTTTACCGTGGTCAATGTGGCCGATGGTCCCAACGTTAACGTGGGGCTTGGTCCGTTCAAAAGTTGCCTTAGCCATTTCT
>PKCN01000205.1 GCA_002862205.1 Planctomycetaceae bacterium
GCATCCTGAGTGCCATCCACCACGCACCGTACTCGACATTGAACATCAGGTGGAAGTTGGGTGGCGTAGGTGTTGAAGGTGGCTTTCCATCGCTCGCTTTCAGGCAGCAGAGCGATTGCCTCGCTCAGCAGGGGCAGTAACTTGTTTTGGTCTTCCAGCCGATAGACGAGCCAGATGGGTTTGCTTTGCCGCTGGGACCACGCTTGGGCAAGCGCACCGGCCCAGCCCGCGTCGCCTGCTAATTGTTCCCATGCATTGCACTTTGTGGCGGTCAGGTTGCCCATGGCGACCGTTGGACCGGCCGCTGTGGTCTGGCAATTTCCGTCCCACTGGGTGCGCATGAGCCCGGCTTGTTGCATCAGCCACGCGGGACCAGCCGGGGTCAGTTCGCTGCGATCTGGCACGACGTGATGCGCCAGCTTATTGGTTCGTCCGCTGTAATCGGTTCCGTAGGCAGCGATGCGCGACAACACAGAAGTCTTCTGGCCGCCCACCGTCACCGTCATGTGTGAGTAGGCCACTGGATTCTGATTCGCCTCGGGGCTCTCCGGCGCAAACATTTGTCGATAGCCCGACAAGGACTCGAGTTTCGTGGCGAGATTGCTGGGCATTCCCGAAGATGAGATGACCGTGCAGAAACCTCGGCTACCCTGTCGCAAGCCTTTGGGGGCTGATGTGTAGAGGAGTTCCGAACTCATGGTGATTCATTTCTGGATGGTGAAGACAGCTGATTGGAAACAGCTTGGTGTGCTGAGGCAGGACGTGCTACGCTTTTTTCTTCTCTTTGTTTCCGTAATAACCACCGACAAGACCACGTGTTGAGCGGTGGAAGCCCAGTAACAGTGGGATCTCGACCCACCATGGTTTGATGTCCCGTGGACGGATGCCCAACGCCCCTGTTTCAGGGTCAACTTCTGGACCGCGACCTGTGGCACTGATCGGAATGAAAAACACTTCTTCTGCAAATCCGATTGCTGTGGCGACAATCTCGGGGCACAGTTTTTCCAGCAGCGATTCAACTTGTTGAGATGCTTTGAGTATTTTTTCCACGTTGATTGCCTGAATGGGTTGCCCGCTGATTCTCTTGTAGGGTTCCTTGTGCGATAGATCAGGTAGAAGTTTGTTCCATGAATCCCATTTCGTGACGACGACAATCAGTGGCTGCTTGTGCAGTTGGTCCTCGCGTAGTCCGGCATGCCGGCGTACCCGTTGCGTTGCTTCGACCAGAATGGTGTCTTGCCGAACACTGTTTTCCCTCTCCAACCGTTCGGCTCGGGGTACCATTTGCGGATCGTCCGACTTGCCTTCACAAGCCTTTCTGAACCTCGGATCCTGAGTGGGGTCGAAGCAGAAAAAGAGTGCTTTGGACAAAGCGAGGTGTCGCGTGACGGGGCTTGTCGATTTGTCAGCTCCCGGCAAAAAGCTTTCCCCCGCGTTGTCATAGAGTGAGATGACTTTGGATACGGTTTGGGAGTGTTGGTAGCTGGGGTGCTTTCTTGTCGGCTGCAGGGTGAACATGAATGGCCGAGGCAAGGTGACACTGTGGTCACCCATATTCACGACATCGTAAAGGTCACCTTGTTCTTCCGTCTTTTCAAGAGCAACGGGTTTGTCCGGGTCGCCGCTTAGAAACTGCATCTCCTCATATTGATGCAGTCGTGCATTGCTTGAGGCATCCGCATCGTTCATTGAGACACGAAAGCGTGAGGGAAGATTTTGACGCAGTCCCCATGTCAAGGATGCCAGAAAGTAGCTCTTGCCACAGGCGGGTGCCCCGAGGATTGAGAAGAAAATGTTACTGAGTTGGTACAGCGGTCGCGGAACTTCCAGGTGACAGTGGGGACAAGCCATTCGCGTGGATTTGTGCCCTTGCTCATCAAGGGCGTCACCTTCCACCGAAAAGCGGGAGGGAAGAAAACGCTTGGCGTGCTCAAATCCCAGTTTGGCATCGCCTATCAGATCCGGGTGCTCGGATACCCATAATGATTCTTCCGGGATGTAGGCATGCCAGCAGTGTGGGCAGGTCACTTTGGCCTGAAGCGTCAGTTCAGCCGAGGATGGCGACTGTGTCATGGTTTCTCACGAAAGTCAAGCGTTGGTTCAGTTCAATTCGAGGCCAGCAACTGACCAGTTTATCAGGGTCGGTGCAGCTAAGCCACTTACCCACGCCGCGTACGCTTGCAGTGAGCGAGTTGCGAATCGCAACCCCATCAATGTTGTTACTTTTTAACCGTCAGTTCCTGACTGCTTCCTGTGCGGACATTGGTAATTCGAACTTTATGGTCGCGACTCCCGTCCTGAGCGCCAGCGTCACTGATTTCATAATAGTTCTTGAGGAGCCGGATGTTGAATATCTCCAGAATCATTGCCTTGTGCAGGTCGACCACTGGATCGAATACAACTCCTATGGTGCCATGGCTGCCCATGTCTTCGCCGGTAAAAACGACAGTGACCTGACCAGCTGAGATACCACCTTGGGTTGTCGCAATATTCCACAGCCAGGCATCGTCACCGGTGCAGGCTCCTTTGCATTCCTTGCAGGGGACCCTGCCCTTCAAACAGGATTTGTTATTGCACAGATGTTCGATATTCTTTGTTCCCATGATGGGCGCGTTACGAACAGGGTCGAAGGCGACTTGTACCCTGACTTTTTCGATGCGCTTACCAACTTTACAATTTGCAGGGCAGGAAAAACTGCCCTGAGCAGCGCAGTTCAGGCAGGAGAAATCGTAAAATGTTTCGTCGTTCACTGGTTTGGGAGACGGCCCGGTGTTGCTGAAATCATCGCACGCACTGCTGATGAACAGTGCGTTGCTGGGACCTTGGCTAGACGTGCCAGTGCTTCCGCGTGATGCGACATCCAATAGGTCTGCGTGAGTGGTACTGCCCGGCTTGGCGATGCTGCTCAGACGACGCGCGTTATGAGTGAGCGCTAGCGGGACCGATCCGCTATGCAAGTCTGCGGCCAATTTCAGGTTCGCTGCTGCGCTGGCGACCAGGCCCGTCCGCCCCTTTGCAACTGCGAACGCGTTGTAGGCGCTGGTGAGTGTGAATGTGTAGCTGTCTGGGAAGAACTGGCGCACCAACTCGCAGTTGTCGATGACAATCTTCAACGACCTTTCGGCCTTCTTGACGTCTCGCCCTGAGCCATATCGGATCCCATGAACACCGTACACAAAATGCGGGCCAATACTGGTGGTGCCAGTGCTTACAATTCTTTCTGCAGCCTGCATGATGTTCACGCGACTGCCGAATTCGTCAAACATCTTTGTGATGTTGCTGGAGTCGCTCTGCGTCTGCTTGACGATGGCTTGAGCTTCCGTCATGTAACCGGCAAGGAAAGCAAAGTCTCCCTTGCTCAGCTTGTGCACTTGGACGCGTATTTCTGGTGCGTTCGGCTTTCCAGTGATCTTTAAAACCGCTTCCTTCGTCTCTGGCAAGTAGTGGCTAAAGGAAGCTGCTTGCAGCACAACCTTGCCCTCGGAGTTTGCCCAGGGTCTCGGTTGGTTCAGCGTGTCACCAAGTGTGGTTTCAGGGGCAGCGGATAAGCTGCCCAGCGAAAGCAGCAGAGCTAGCATCAACGCGGGCGAGGGAAGAAACCTGTTGGCTGCTGCGTCTTGGTGGGCAGTAAAAAAGGGTGTCATAGCGATCTTTCCCCCATTTTCTGGAGGATGTTCGAGGCGGGAGGTATTCGCCTGTTCTAATTCGGCGTGTGAAGATTATATCGTGAGGGCGTAACACTCAACGGTACCGTTGGCGTTAGAACAGCAGTCTTCAGGGGGGGCCGGCTGGGCTTTTCCAACTCCGCAAACAGCCGGATCGGCTAGTTATACCAAAAAGCCTGCCTTCCTTACCCTGAGATTTGTCGGTGTTGGGCAACAATTTCATGGTCAGCTCGTGCCCACCGCACCTGGCAATTCTCCTCAGCCGGTTGGGGGCCTTGGTTTGAGCGGCGCGAGCCGGGAAACACGCATGGACGTACGGAAGCCCCATTTCTCGGTTTGTTCGTGTCTCGGCAAGTGGAATTCGGTCAGGGTGAAACGGTCGCGGTTCGGTAGGTCCCAGAATTGTCTTCAGCCAACTTCTGGAGTGTTCTGATATGGGACTGAAGGCCGATGCAGTGGATTGGGGTTTTTCTGTCCATCTGGTTTTCTTGAGTGATTCGTTTGACTTCGGTGATGTCGAAGTCTCCATCGCTTAGAACGACGACTGCCCCGGGGTGCATGTCCAATGCCATTCTCGTGGCGGAGTACGGATTTGTGCTTCCCGAGGGTGACATCTTCTCGACGAACTCCGTCGCTAAATCCTTGCCTTTGTCATCTGCGTCCACCATGTCGTTGGGGGGCATGGGATGGGCGGTGGTGTCAAAGAAAATCACCGAGAATCGTTGTGTGGCATTGAGGGTTTCGATCGCTCGCAAAAGCGAATTTCGAACACTCGAAAATGCTGCCCCGCTCATACTGCTGGACTTGTCAATGACAAAGATCGTCGAAGTGGCATCTCCGCCGATCAAGAATGGATTGGTGCCATCTGCGGATAGTCGTTTGCCTGAGCCGGTGTTGAGTACACGTGTTCGGTTAGTTTGTGTGTCTCCATGGTTCGAGCTGTTATTCGCTGTTTCACCAAACGGCGGTTGGCTGGTTTCATCATCAACTTTCTCGCTCTCCGAATTCGGGTTCTCTGCAGGTTGGCTACCGCTTGGGTCGGAAGCAGTTTTATCCGTTGTTTCCGACTCAGCGTGGGTGGGCTGAATGGGAGTTTCTTCTGTACCCGTTCCCATTTTTGTCTCATCAGGAGTGGTTGATGAGTCCTGGGCTCCGCTTTGAGTTGCATTTGCTGTCGTGCCAGGAAGGTTTCTGGAAATTGTCATGATTAGCCATGCAATGATCAAAACGATAACGGCGATCGTAAGTAACGCAGTTACGAGTACCGTCGGATGTATCGGGGTCTCGCTGTTCCTGGTGTACTCCTGCTGAGAAAGCGAGGGAGGTGAAGGCGGTTGATTAAGTTTGGGGGGAAGGGGGGGCTGCCGGTTTGGTGGCATGGGTGGCGGTTCTTTCATCTTGCTGACGCCTGTCTTGATTCGTTTTCTGGGAGGATACGGTCCGTTTGGTCGCTTGAAACCTGGCGTGATCAACTTATGCAAGGTTGGTGAGTCGATGGAATGTCGCATCCCGCTCAGTTCGGCTGCTTTGTCAGCGTTATCAAATGCGATTCGTGGCGTGGTAATATGGGGCCGATTCCAGATCTCTCGGGCAGAAGTTCCTGAACCCGCATCGAATTGCTATCTGCGTTGGCGGTTTCTAATCTAGCCGGAGAATCGTCATGCGTATTTGGGGCTTCAAACGGGAAGTTTAATTCAGCCATTTTCCAGGGAGAAAATCCTCGTGGAAGTCAATGCAGGGAAGATTCACGCGGTAGCTCACCTTGTGGTTATGGTCCGTTTACCGGTGCGGAACTTGCTGGTCGCAAATTGGAGATAAATGACTCGGAGGAACGCGACTCACGATGTGAATTTTGGGTTAATTTCGCCGGTGAAAAATTTCAGGCAGCCGTGCAATTGCACTTTTTGCTATTGCGATAGCCATATTTTTCTTGCATTTTACGTAGTGCGGCTGCCGCTCGTGTGTCCTCCAAATAACGCACCTGAGCAGCCCGCGACGGGAATGCATTGTTTTCAGTTGTGCGTGCTGGTTGCCCCAAGCTCTCAGTGGCATCAGCATAGGGAATAGAGTCTTTCGCGGTTCGGCTCAGATACACCTGGAGGCTGCATGGCAACGCTGCTGCATGGCTCGTGCCGCGGGCGGGGTTGATACCGCATTATAAAATACTGACATGCTATTTACCTTGCTATCGTTTCTCCGCTCAGTAATTTTCACGACAATTTTGACGATTTGAATCATGCGAAAAGAACTAAAGCATTGGAAAACAGATGTTCCCTCTGGATTGATTGTCTTTTTGGTAGCCATTCCCCTGTGCTTGGGGATTGCTCTGGCATCTGGAGCACCGGCACTCTCGGGGATTATTGCCGGGATTGTTGGGGGCTTGGTTGTAACACTGTTCAGCAATTCGTCGCTCGGTGTCAGTGGTCCGGCCGCCGGCTTGGTCGCGATCGTGTTGCCAGCTATTCAGTACTTGGGATTTCAGAATTTCCTCCTCGCTGTCCTTCTGAGTGGTGTCATTCAGTTTCTGCTCGGCTGCTTTAAAGCAGGCACGATTGGATACTACTTTCCCACTGCAGTGATCAAAGGGATGCTGGTTGCGATCGGATTGATCATCATCTTGAAGCAGATTCCTCACGCCTTTGGATACGATGAGGACTACGAAGGTGATTTGGCATTCATGCAGTCTGACGGATACAACACCTTCTCCGAACCTTTTCATGCCATCCAAGCAAGTACGCCAACCGCGGTTATTATCAGCGTCGTATGTCTCGCAATCTTGATTCTTTGGGAAACGAAGCTGATTAAGCAATTCTCTTTTTCAAAGATCGTTCAAGGACCTTTGGTAGCGGTCGTCGCTGGTATCTTGCTGGGATTAGGGTTCTCGTCGATGGAGTCGATGCGTTTGAGCGCCGACCATCTTGTCTCCTTGCCTGATGGTACTCAAAGTGCTCGTGTACAAATCGTCGTGACTGACGATGAGCAGAATGCGGGTTTGGAGGCTGATGAAGATTCCCTGAAAACTGCGAAAGCCACACCCTTGAGTGGTGACGTTTTTGCCGTCAACGTCGATGAAGTTGAGACACCCAATGCAACGATCGTCGAAGGTCCATCAGGCGGCGAGGTCGCGTTAAACAAAGATGGAACCTTCACCTACACGCCCAGTGGCGAATTCATTGGCGAAGATAGCTTTGTCTATCAATATGACAAAGCTGTTGCGTTAACATTCCCTCACTTCAGTCCCTCCGAAATCAACGCCGAAGATACCTCTGTTTCGTCTGAAGATGCGAAGACTGCCAGTATTTCAGCTTTACAAGCTGCCTTCGCTATCTTGATCACAGCATTGACACTCGCCATCGTTGCCAGTCTCGAATCGCTTCTTTGTGCTGAGGCAACGGATAAACTCGATCCACAGCGGCGACAAACTGATTTGAACCGCGAACTACGTGCTCAGGGGATAGGGAACGTTTTGTCGGGGCTTATCGGCGGTTTGCCAGTGACGCAGGTGATCGTGCGAAGCTCGACGAATATTCAATCCGGTGCACAATCACGGCTCGCAGCGTTTGTTCACGGCTTGTTCTTGATCGTCTGCGTTGTCACCATTCCCTTTGTGCTAAACCTCATTCCACTGGCCAGTCTTGCGGCCATTCTGTTTGTTGTTGGATACAAGCTTGCACATCCGTCCAAGTTTCTCATGATGTATAAACTTGGGTGGAATCAGTTCCTGCCCTTCATGATCACGATTTCAGCCATCCTCTTCACTGACCTGTTACGTGGAATTGGCATTGGTTTGGCCGCTTCCATCTTCTTCATTTTGAAAAGCAATTACGTGAAGAGCTTTTGGATGACCACGATGGAAGAAGCTGGTAGAACCGTGCATCGGATGACGTTAGCCGAAAGTGTCTTTTTCCTCAACAAAGGCGACATTCAGGGCGCGTTGCTGCAAATCGAGCCCGGCACAAAGCTGGTCATCGACGGTTCCGATACAGTACACATTGATCAGGATGTGATTGATTTGTTCAATGACTTCGAAACCAATGCCGGGTTCCAGGAGATCGAAGTCCAGCGAATCGCCTTCCAGAAAGAAGCCAAGAGTGACGATGACCCGGCACGCGTCAAGCGTCTGGCAGAAGCCGGCTAAGGCGAAATAGGGGCATGTGCTCAATGTAGGCGTGGCAGATGTACCAGCCTTCCTGTGTGGGAGAGTCGGGCCACTGTCCCCGAGAGCGTGGGCAATCTGCTCATGCAGTTCAAAAGTGAATCAGCATGCAGGGCACTCCGGTCGAGCGGCCTGGCGTTGTCGATAACGTTCTGGTGGTTGTAATCATTTGAGCACGAACTGGCTCTGGGATTCATTTGATTGCTCAATTCAACCAACGCCAGAACCTGGCCATGATGGATGTATCAGGAACCCGAGTTGGCGAATAGATTCGCGGTTCGATTCAAATTGACGAGGATGCCGTTCGAGGCAACTTTGGTGAATTTGTCGGAACGAACGTGGAGGAGGCGCTGGACACTTCACTCGACACGAGAGCGGACCAGTTTTGTGGAGCGAAACACGATGAGCGATCAGTTGATCGAATCAACGCTCCTGGCCGTTCCTGCAGTCGTGGCTTTGCGGTATCAAGCGTCCACTGAACTTGATGGTTTGCGGCAGATGACTGTTTGCATTGCAAGATTCAAATGACGTTCGAAAAGCATGATAGGAGTCATCAGTACCTGGCCTGCAAAGTAGGTGTAAATGGAACGCCGTAAATTCAGGCCCTTGCCTTTTCGCAGGTGAAATGCCAACCCGGCGTAAATGTAAAAGTAAGCGGGGAAGGCCCCGTATGGCAGGTAGGCAACCAGTTCAAGACCCGAACGCTGCACGAATTGAAGTAGCATGTCCTTGGTGTACATCACGGTGTGCTGCGGGGCCTGAACCCCGGGCCACCGTTTTCCATACAGGCGGTAGGTCAAACAGTCTAAACGGGGGACTTCGACCACCAAGTGACCCCCAGGTTTCAGGATGCGACGACTTGTTTCCAGTGTGCGAACCGGATCGTAATCATGTTCCAGAAAATGCCACATCGTCACGAGGTCATAGAAATTGTCAGCCAGCGGTTGTTCGTAATACAGACCCTCATGAAATTTGACTCCCTCGAAGAACGGCAAATGCGACAGGTCCTTGAAGTCCACTCCGCTGGCATGGACCAGATGTTGTTGCCGTAAACGCTGCAGGAAAGAGCCCGACCCACATCCAACATCGAGAACTTGGGTTCCCGGCGCCATGTCCATGTAACGTGAGACAAGTTTGTCTTTTTCGCGATCGTGCTTTCCCATGGCACGCTCGTAAAACCAGGTCAGGATCCCCCAGTTCGTCTCTTTCCGATGGGCTATATAGTCCTCGTCGTAATAGGGGCTGATGTTCTCAATCGTGAGTCGTGGAGACTGATAGGCCAAGCCACATTGATTGCAGGTGACAAACTGGAAGTCGCCAGGTTTTCCGGACAGATCATCCTGTCCAATCAATAGGTCTGTGCTCTCTGTTGCCCCACAGTTGTAGCAGGCAACGGCTTCGAATTTGTCCGGCGTGGGAGACTTACTTGTGACAGAATTCATCGACGTGTCTCATGGAGGAAATGATTTGGAGTGAGCAACACGGGTCAGGTAAGTGTTGTTGTGAGCAAGGTAACAGTGATGCAGGTAACAGCGATGGCAGCCGATACGAATTCGATAGCCGCTATCAATCGGCACCAGAAATCAGCACGCAGTTGCGGGTCATGCACCACTTCGTAAATGCATAAAGACAGATAGGTCACAATTATCAGCATGAGACGCAGGGTACTGATCGGTTGATCTGCAGAAATGCTGATCAACGCGACAAAACACGGATACTTGATGATCAGCAGGTGGTAACTCAGACGAGGCCATGATGATCGCCATGGCAATCGGTAGTAGCTAGCGAAAATGATGGTGAGGATTGTGAAACCAATCGCGTTCATGGGATTGGTCAATAGAAGCAGGCTCAAGGCAGTCATGCCAAGAACTCTGCAAGTCCATCGGAAAGACCGCTCATTTGAACTGCGGCACAGAACACGATTCGGGTGAGTGGTGCGATCAACAGCTAGGTCTGACAAGTCGTCCCACAGACGAAACATCGCCACCAGGTTCGCCACAAGCAGGGTCTGTGTGCACGCATCTGCCCAACGGGTTGGCAGTGATGGTATCCATGCGGCAAAAAGCAACAGCGGGATTAGTAACAGGATCGGACCTGTCAGCCATCGACTGCTCAGATAGGCTTTCAGGTCCTCAGGAAAGGATGTCGACACGGCCACGATCTCCGTCTACCTCGATAGTGTCACCTGTCTTGATCCGCTTGGTCGCTTTCTCAATACCAACAGCGGTGGGAATGCCATATTCACGTGCCAGGATCGCCCCATGGGAAAGCATGCCCCCTCGCTCCATTACCAATCCACGCACCAGAAACAGAATAGGTCCCCAGCCCGGATCGGTTTGGCGAGTGACCAGAATGTCTCCCCGGGACACTTCGGCGAATTGATCAGGGCTGGTCAGAACGACAGCCCGACCGACGATCTTGCCACCGCTGACACCGATGCCATCGTTCCATTCATGATCTGGATGTCCCATATCCGTTTCAAAGCGTTCAGGTTGCCAGAATTGGCCCGGGGGCAACTCAAGCCGATCGGGTGGGGTGAATTGCCCAAGTGTTTCGAGTTCCGAGCGGCGAAGAAGGGCCATGTTTGCGGTGCTGGAGGGAAGCATGCTGCCGCCGCATAACAAATCTTCCACTTCCTCGTACGTTAAATAAAAGATGTCGTCTCTGCTTTCCAGATGATTCTGTTGGGTCAGCTGTTGGCCGATGGCAAGAGCTATCTGGCGAAGTCGACTGTACAGGAGAGCCTGTTTCAGTCGGGCGCGTTCCCGGCATGCCACGCTTCGCTGGGTAGAACGCAGTAGCCAACTCGCGAGGTGACTTTTTCTTGGAAATGGCAGGAACCGCAGCAGCCACTTTTGTTGCAATTCCTTCAGGATGCTCTGCGTGGCTTGTTCTCGCAGTTGTTGCTGGGTTTTGAGATGCTCTTGCGGTGAAGGTCCGTCGAGTTGAACATAGCTTGCCAGTACAGGCATCAGGGTAGACGGCAGTTCCTGGTAACAGGCGGTGGTCAGCATCAATTCACCCGAGCAGCGATATCCCCAATTGTCGAGAAAGTCTTTCAGTTCCGTGGAAATTTCACTCAATGATTCTTCCGACTCAATCGTGTGCCAGATCTGTTCCGGTGATTCATTCACAAATGCTTTGCAAAGAGCTTCATGCTTTCGGATGGAACGGGACAGATTCCACAGTTTTTCTGTTGGTAGTCCGCTCACAATGTCACACAACCCTGATAGCAGGCGATTGACCATTGCACGATCTTGTTCGCTTGTGAACTCTTTGGCCAGGAAAACTCCGGTCAATCGGTAATGGATCATGCTCGCGGCATCTGCCATCGCCGCATCTGTCCAGTGACCGCGGATCGTGATGAAGCGACGCCACAGTGAGAGCAACGTCTGGGAATCAAGTTCTGGCAAGTGTGCAGGTTCTGAATCTTTCGCAAACGCATCAATCGTTGCCTCGAATCGAGCGATGCCAGATTCCAGGTTTCGAAAGCGTTTCATAGCGTTGCGCATGATGGCAACCGCTTCCCTCAATTCGGCAAACTTGCCATGTGAAAGGGATTTCCATGACGGGCTGTCGCGATTCCTTGTGGTTGATTCAGAGCCGACGAATTGGTTGAACGAGTCGGCAAGAAACTCGCCGAATGGAACGGCCCTTAGCACAGCGTGAATGTTGGACAGGTTGTAGTACATTCGTCCAGCATGCGTGCCAATGATATTTCGCAGCGGATATTCCATCGCGTCAATGCGGGATGGTGCAACGCCAAACGCAACTGCCATGCCGCGGAAATAGTGGTAGTACCCACGCGAGGCAATTGAGTAAAGCAAAGGGCAGATCGGGTCAGGAAAGTTCTCATTCACGTTAGCGTTGGACCAGATGACGCCACGCTCCGGTTTCGTCATCGTTGTGATGGGGCGACTCTGGAGGATTTGTATCTCATTCTCCTGATTCAAACTCCATTCGATGTCCTGTGGATGGTCGAATTGTGTTTCCAGCTCACGCCCTGCTTTGACAAGTTGGTGGATTGATATGGGGTCCAGTGGGGTCGCGTCCGCCACCGATTTTCGTTCATCGCCGGTATTCGACTTACCGCGATCGGCTTGGATGCGATTCCCCTGGGGATCGATGATCAGGCTGACCGGTGTGATTTGACCACAGACCAGTTGTTCGCCCAGCCCTTGGCAGTATTCGATTACCAACTGGTGAGTTGCCGGGTTTTGCACGTTGCGGGTGAACATGACACCCGAATATTTGGCGTCCACCTGTTGCTGAATGATCACTCCCATCGATTGAAGTTTGCTGTTACGGGCCAATTGATAGGTGATTGCTCGATGAGACCAGTACGAAGCCCAGCATCTCAGGATTGCGTCGCGCAGATCGGGTAAGGTTGTGATCCCGAGAAACGTATCGAGTTGCCCTGCAAACGCAGCATCATTTGAATCTTCACCACACGCGGAACTGCGGACAGCAACAGGGCCCCTGTTGAGCAGTTCTGATGTCATCTCTGCGAGATGTTCCGTGAAGGTTTTGGGAAAACAGATTTCTGATATTCGAGTTGCAATGCGATTGGCTGCACCGGCTATTTCCGTCAGATCCTCAATCGTCAAGCCCTGGATGCTCGTGTCAATGAAACTGCGTAGTTCAGGCTGATGGACTATCTCGGAAAAAAAGCTGCCAGCAATCACCACCCCTTCAGGAACTGGATACCCAAGGTGTTGCATTTCTGCCAGTCGACAGGCTTTCTCACCAAATTCGGCAGGGTTTGCGGCATCTGTCAAAGGCACAACGCAACGGTCGGCAGTTGATGACGCTGAGAGTGCGACCCGAATTTTATTCATGGATTCCGTTTTCGCTTTTTACGCCGCCCGTGCGCGCAGTCCCATGTGCATCAGCACAAAATTGAAAACGTAATGTGTAACCGCCCCCAAAAGCAGCAAGATGACAGCAGTGGATAGCGGTACTGGTACAAAAATAAAAACGGCCAGTAGACCACCGGCAATGGAGTCAACTTGATCAAGGACAAAAAAAAGTTTCCGACCGCGGTTACCCAATGCTGGTGCACCCGGCGTGATATCGAGTTGACGTTTTATGAATGAATTAGGCAATTCGATCAGCATGAAGCCCAGTCCGGTCCAACAACCAAGCATGAAATAGGAAAGGTTTGACAGTGGCCATAGTTGAAGTTGGTCTGAAAGCCCGATCTTCATGGCCATGAGAATAAGAACGAAACTCACGCCGGTAGCAGGAACCATGAACACAAGCCCCCGCCACGTTTTATTCGCTCCGAACAACCGCTTGTTGCGAAATGTTTTCTCACGATCAATGGCACCGTTGAAATGCATTGATAACTTGCTGCGCATCCAAAACGTTTGCCCAATTCCAGACACGAAAAGTGACAGGAAGAGAAAAACGGTGCAATGGAGTGGGTTGGGCATCGTGTAAAGGACAGCGTTGTAGAAGGCAGCGTGTAGGGGGCAGCATGATTGCCGTAAGCTAGAAATAGAATCCTGTCTGATCTCGATTCTGGAATAAAAGTATTTCACCGGGAACTGATTTTGCTGCCAGTATCCACTTCCACCAACGGATGCAGTTGAGTGTTTCGCGGGTCTGGAGTTGGTGCAGATGATAACCAGGGATTCTTGGCAACATGTGGTGTAGTCCGTGGGCATCCACATTCAACAGGACAAGTCGAGCGAACCATGTGGGAAAGAGCAATGAGCGTGTGAAAACTTCCTGTTGGGCCGGGGTGAATGGGCGGACCGCGTTACCCGCGGCTAGCTTCATTGGAATGTGGGTGTGTTGACTCAGAATCAACAGATCCTGTAACGCGAAGCTGACGAGTAAGCCAAGCCCAACTGCGGTCAGCAGCGTGGGGAGCCCCACGGCGATGGTGAGCCCGATGTAAAGCGACAGATACGCAAGGATATTCATGGTCACCAACTTTTTTTGCCGCGGGCGTTGAAACATCTGACGCAGACGCGTCAGGTTCCAGTAATTGTTCCAGCGATACAGTGAGGCAAACAGCGGTATCCATAATCGCCAACAGGTGTTGATCGTGATACGCTCAAATCCACGGAGTCGTCGGGGGACCAGTGTTTCGGTAGTCACATCAAGGTCTTGCCAACCCGTCCAGTAGTGATGTTTGGCATGCACAAGCCGCCAGCAGTCGCCTGGGATCAATGCAAAAAAACCAGCGAGGTAACATGCCCATCGATTTAGCCATCGAGTTCGGAACATGGTCTTGTGCCCCGCTTCATGAAGAATGGCGAACCACTGAATGAAGGTGATTGCCATGAGAAGCTGGCCTGTCAGCCAAAACCAGACATTGCTTGAGAGACTGAGGCTGATTGAGCCGAGGGTCATCAAGATTGCGCAAAGCAGATAAAACATGCCTAGCCAATTGGAAGGCTGAAGCGTATTGATGTCGACAGGGTACTGCTGTTGATTGCCTTTCTCGGCGGTGATGTCTGTCGTCTCATTGGTGCAAAGCTGGCGGGAACTGTTGATGCTGGCTGTTTCAGGATTACGATTTGGTGCGGTTGCTGCTGCGTGGCTTGCCTCGGTCTGGGATGTTGGGACTGGTTGAACCCGAACTT
>PKCN01000403.1 GCA_002862205.1 Planctomycetaceae bacterium
TGCAGCGGTTGTGAAACCCATCCGTAAATCAGGTTTTCAGATAAATTGCCACGACTAGGGCAGAACGAACGATGAATCACATTCAATCCGGTTTGTCCTAGTCAGATATCACGCCAGAAAAGTCTCAGTCACGGAAACGGCCACCCAAGGCCGACCAGGAGCACAACAATATGTCGATTGGCGAATCCAGCAACTACGATCGTATCAACGATTACGCGTCGGTTCGGATTTCACTGGCTCGTCCCCAGGACATCAAGAGTTGGTCATTCGGGGAAGTCAAAAAACCCGAAACGATCAACTACCGAACTTATCGTCCTGAGAAGGATGGCTTGTTCTGTGAGCGTATTTTCGGACCTGAGAAGGACTGGGAGTGTGCTTGTGGCAAGTACCGTGGAATGAAGTACAAGGGCATGATCTGTGACCGCTGTGGTGTGAAAGTCACTCACAGTCGTGTTCGCCGCAAGCGAATGGGGCACATCGAACTGGCTGCACCTGTGGTTCATATATGGTTCTTTAAAGCGATGCCATCCAGGCTCGGGAACCTGCTGAACATGAAAACCAGTTCGCTTGAGAAAGTGATCTACTTTCAGGATTATGTGGTCATCGATCCGGGCAACACGGAACTGGAACCACAGCAGTTGCTAACCGAAGAAGAGTATCGCGCCGCGCGTACCCAGTTTGGAGATGGCTCCTTCGAGGCGGATATGGGTGCCGAAGCAGTCCGTAAACTGCTCAATAAATTGGATCTGGTACAGCTGTCCGAGCAACTGCGAGTCGAACTCGATGAGACTGGTTCCAAGCAGAAAAAGAAGGACCTGATCAACCGGCTCAAAATTGTCGAGTCCATTCGTGACAGTGACAATCGACCCGAATGGATGGTGCTCGATGTGATCCCGGTCATTCCTCCGGACCTGCGACCGCTCGTCCTGCTGGATAGTGGCAACTTTGCCACCAGTGACTTGAATGACTTGTATCGCCGTATCATCAACCGAAATAACCGCTTGCGGAAATTGGTGGATCTGAACGCACCCGAAGTCATTATCCGCAACGAAAAACGGATGCTGCAACAATCGGTTGATGCTCTGTTTGATAACAATCGCTGCAAGCGGCCTGTGCTGGGTTCTTCGAATCGTCCGCTGAAATCCCTGACTGATATGATCAAGGGTAAGCAGGGGCGTTTCCGTGAAAACCTGCTTGGTAAGCGTGTTGATTACTCGGCACGAAGCGTGATTGTTGTTGGCCCACGTTTGAAGTTGCATCAGTGTGGCCTGCCCAAGAAAATCGCGTTGGAACTGTATCAGCCATTCATCATTCGACGACTCAAGGAACTCGGTCATGCCGATACCATCAAGTCGGCCAAGAAAATGTTGGAGCGGAAGGACGAAGAAGTCTGGGATATCCTGGAACAGGTAATCACCAACCACCCTGTTTTGTTGAATCGTGCTCCAACGCTCCACAGAATGGGAATTCAAGCCTTTGAACCAACATTGGTCGAGGGCAACGCCATTCATCTGCACCCCTTGGTCTGCAAAGGTTTCAATGCTGACTTCGATGGCGACCAGATGGCAGTTCACCTGCCGCTTTCGATTGAGGCACAGGTTGAATCCCACACGTTGATGATGAGTACCAACAACGTGTTCGCTCCATCCAATGGTAAGCCGATCATGAGTCCTTCGCAGGACATCGTGATGGGTTGCTACTACACCACCGTCGAGATGCCCGATCAACGCGGCGAAGGAATGGTGTTTGCCGGCTATGACGAACTTGATCTCGCATTCGCTCAGGGTGCAGTGGCATTGCATGCGAAAGTGAAAATGCGTCTGCCCAAGTTCCAGCAACTCAAAACCGACGATGATTCCGGTCGATACGGGGCCATCATCGATACGACCCCAGGACGTGTGCGATTCAATGAAATGCTTCCTGATGGAATGGATTTCTACAATCAGGCCATGCGCAGTAGCGACTTGGCCGGTGTGATCAGTGACTGCTACCAACGTCTTGGACGGCGAGCAACAATTCACTTGCTCGATGACATGATGCAAATGGGCTTCAGCGAGTCCACTCGCAGTGGTTTGTCGTTTGCAACCGATGACCTGGTTACACCCGACACGAAGACGTCCTTCATCAAGAGCGCTGAGAAGGAAGTGATGAAGCTCAAGAAGAACTACGACCGTGGTTTGATGAGCGGTCAGGAACGATACAACCACGTGCTGGATGAATGGACCAATGCACGCGAGGCGATTACCAAAGACATGATGGATGCCATGAAAAATGACATCCGTGAAGGTGGCTGGTACGTCAACCCTGTGTTCCTGATGTCACACTCCGGTGCTCGTGGTGGTATCGAGCAAATTCGACAGTTGGCAGGTATGCGTGGTCTGATGGCCAAGCCAACGGGTGAGATCATCGAAACTCCCATTAAGGCAAACTTCCGCGAAGGCTTGTCGGTGTTGGAGTATTTCAGTTCAACGCACGGTGCCCGCAAAGGTTTGGCTGATACAGCATTGAAAACTGCTGACAGCGGTTACCTGACTCGTAAGTTGGCTGACGTGGCGCAGAACGTTGTGGTCACCATGGATGACTGCGGTACCACGCAGGGAATTACCAAAGGGGTGGTCTACCGTGGTGAGAAGGTCGAGGTCAGCCTCGTCGATTCGATCAACGGTCGTGTCAGTCGTCAGGCCATCGTGAATCCGGTTACGGACGAAGTCATCGTTTCTGAGAACGAGATGATCACACCTGAGATCGCTCGTAAGATTGAGGCAATGGGACTCGAGAAGATCCAAGTCCGTACGCCAATGACATGCGATGCACCGCTCGGTGTTTGTCGTTGTTGTTACGGAATGGACATGTCGACCGGGGCTTTGGTCGAAGAAGGGATGGCCGTTGGAATCATCGCTGCTCAAAGCATTGGTGAGCCCGGGACCCAGTTGACCATGCGTACGTTCCACATCGGTGGTAGCGTGAGTAAGCAATCGGTCGAGTCCGATATCAAGTCGAAGAAGGCCGGTGAAATTCGCCTGACTCGCATGCGATCGGTGAAAAATACTGCAGGTGAGCAGATTGTCCTGACGCGAAATGGTGAAATTTCCATCGTGGATGATCGGGGTCGTGAAATCGAATCGTATCCCGTTCCAACCGGTGCTACCTTGCGAGTCAAGGAAGGCAAGAAAGTCAAAGAGGGAACTGTTCTCTGCGAGTGGAACCCGTATTCCATCCCCATTCTTTCCGAAGTTCCCGGTAAGGTTCGCTTCGAAGACATCGTCGATGGCGAAACGATGCGAATTGAGCGTGAAGCCAGCGGCAATATGAGAATGATGATTGTTGATCACAAAGGTGAACTTCATCCTCAAATTGTTGTGGAAGATGTTTCCGGCGAAGAACGCAAAGCACTCGATGTCCAGTACTTGCCAGAACGTGCCATGATCATCGTCAAGGAGGGTGCTGAGATCGTGCCCGGCACCGTGCTCGCCGAGATGCCGCGTGATACCGGTGGTGTTTCTGATATCACAGGTGGTCTGCCGCGAGTGACTGAGATTTTCGAGGCTCGTAAACCAAAGGATCCTGCGGTGATCGCAGAGGTGGACGGAGAAGTCGAAATTCTCAAGGAAAGAAAACGTGGTAAACGAACAATTATCGTTCGCAGTGAATCAGGGATCGAGCGTGAACACCTCGTTCCCCACGGAAAACACTTCCAAGTGCATAGCGGGGATATGGTCAGAGCCGGTCAGGCTCTGGTCGATGGACCACTGGTCCCACACGACATTCTGCGAGTTTCGGGTGAGGAAGCCGTTCAGCAATATCTGTTGCACGAAATCCAGCAGGTTTATCAGTCACAAAAGGTTGAGATTAACGATAAGCATTGCGAAATCATTATCGCACGAATGCTCCGTAAAGTGAAAATCGAAACGTCCGGTGATACCAACCTGTTGCCCGGTTTGGTCATGGACCGCTTCCAATTCCGAAAGGCCAATGAAGAACTCAGTAGCTGCATCAAAATCTCAAACCCCGGTGATAGCGACTACGCCAAGGACACGATCATCCCCAAAGAGGCATTCGAGCAAACCAATGCTCAGATTGAAGCTCTTGGAGGTGCAATCGCCAAAGGCAAGCGTCCAAAAAGTGCGACCGCCAGTACCCAGTTGCTTGGTATCACCAAGGCAGCGGTGCAATCCAACAGTTTCATCAGTGCTGCTTCCTTCCAGGAAACAACCAAAGTGCTGACCGAGGCTGCACTGGCCGGTAAAGTTGACAAGTTGGTGGGTCTGAAAGAGAACGTGATTCTGGGACACCTCATTCCAGCTGGGACAGGATTCCGTATCTTCCAGGAATCTGAAGTCAACTATCGTCGCGAAGCTCTTGAAGAACTTGCCAGTGCTCCAGTGCAGACCTTGGAGGACAGCTTCCCACTGCTCAATGCTGAGCAAGGGGCCGCTGCGGGGGATGACCAACTTGCGGACATGCTCGGCATGGATGCACCCGCTACTGAAGCACCGAACCCTGGAATGTCTCTTGCTGAAGCACTGAACTCTGAAGCACCTGTTGCTGAAGCACCTGTCGCCGAAGCACCTGTTGCTGAAGCACCTGTTGCCGAAGCACCTGTTGCCGAAGCACCTGTTGCTGAAGCACCTGTTGCTGGGGTAGCGGCGTCGGAGGCACCCGCTGCCGAGGCTCCCGTGGCGGAGGCATCGCCTGAGCCTACCGAGCCTTCGGCTGGCTCCGATGATGCAACGGCGGGTGAAGGTCAGGTCTGAATCATTTCTGACGCATAATTTCATGAACAAGGCGGTCGGCCAGAAATGGTCGGCCGCCTTTTTTGTGATCAACGTCGGACAGGAAAAACTGGGTACGTCAGACGGTCACTCGTGAGTCCTGTCCGTCATCGACAACATACTGATAGCGACCGAGGCCTGACCGTGCGGCAATCCAGACTGCAAAACGTATCGCATTGCCGGCCTCACCATTGCCCTGGAGATCCAATCGTGAGGCATCACACCAACTAGGATGATCATGCGCTGATCACCACGCTGATCACGGCCATGGGATCGCTGTAATCGTTCATGCGACAACCACCCCGGTACAAGCGAGACTAAGCGCTGCCTAAGGGGCGTTTCAAATACATCTACCCTTGGTAAAGCCTTGTGCCTTGTACCGATACCAATTCCCAACCTTCTCGACCAAGCCTATTCAATTCCCTCTGTGCTTCGCTTGTCTTAACATCGGTCATGCCATTGGGAACCTGGATGACCTGATATTCCCGGCCTTCGGACTCTTTTACTCGTTCCCCGGTGTATGTGATTTTCTCGATTCCCTTTCCCATGGCCTTCTCGTTTATCCGATTGCGTTGCTGTTGGATTGATCCCGATACCATATGACTCGTGGGTGAAGGAGATACGGCCACCCCGAAACCAGGCATGATACAACCAATGGCCCCCCGGGAATGATCTTGCGGGTTGGTTATGAGTGGGAGTCAGTGCCGTCAACAGAAGAGTGATGCTTTCCACCGGGCTGTAATCTCGCGAACTGTGGTGCGGGGATCACCCGGTGGGCTTCGTGGGGTGTGGTTTCCCCACGATAGACTCTGGCGGCTAGTGCCTCTGCCATGCAGAGCATGCCGCTGTTCCTGGCAGCATCTTCGAGTGTCACAGCAGTGGAACCGCTCGCGATCACATCTTTGAGCGAACGGTTGACCGCCAGAATTTCCGGTACACAGGTCATTTTAGAGAAGCCATTGCCGTAGCAGGCATCGCAACCCTTGGTTTGCCAGAGTTCGGCAGAATGATGGCCCAAGCGATTTGCGACCCGCGTCTCTACTTCGGGATTTTGACCGTCAACTCGCTCACCACACTGGGAACAGATTTTGCCTACGAGTCGTTGATTGATGGCTCCCAGCAATGCTTGGGAGATCGCTTTCGGATTGATGCCGTAATGTAGCATCGAATCGATGGCTTCCGCCGCAGACCTTGCATGGATGGTGGCCAGTACAAGTTGACCGCTTGATCCTGCTCGAATCGCTGTTGCTGCGGTTTTGGCATCACGAATTTCACCAATCATGATCACATCGGGGCTATGCCGCAGGACAGTTGAAAGAAGTTCTGCGTAGCCAAGATTCGCACGTTCATTGATCTGGGACTGAATCACACCCGGAATTGCATGCTCGATGGGATCTTCCAGCGTGTGGATCTTGCGGGATCCATCATTCAATTCATCGACCATTGCATACAGAGTGCTGGATTTACCGCTGGCCACTGGCCCGGCAATCAGGATCAAGCCTGATGGTTCTCCTAGCAGTTTTCTGATTATTTTCAGCTCGGTATCGTCATAGCCAAGTTCATTCAGGCTACGGACACCGCTAACGGGATCAAAGAGTCGTATAGAAACATCCTGACCATGAAGGGTGGGCATGCTGCTCAGACGCAGATCGATTTCACGCCCGCCGGGAGTCACCGTAAGGCCTCTGCCTTCTGTCGGTCGGATCATTTCACCGGGGTCACCACCTGCGAGTACGCGAACGTGTCCTTGAAGACGACGTCCATAATCTCGCGTCAATTTACGTACATGTTCGACCCGTCCCAGTCGACGGATGCCGACCGACACGGCTTGTTCCTCATCGGAGAGGAATAGATCGCTTGCTTGTCTTTCGACTGCCCATTCAAGCAGATTACCGGCAAAGATTTCGGGCGTTGCAAGTTCCGTCTCGGCTTCGAGTTGTTCAAAGTCAATGGCTTCTTCGTCTGACATGGTGTGGCCTCATTGAAAATTAAAAGAGAAGAAAAATTCATGAAAACATGGGCAGATACCCACCTTTGGATCAAAAGAGATGTGCCAGTTATGGGGAATCGGTCACAGCAATGCAAAGAAATCCGACTGGTTTGGAAGCAAAAATGTCGTTAAATGTGGCGTTAGGGCCTTCTTGAGGCAGGAATGGCGACTTTTGTCTTCGATGGCGGTTCAAGCAAGCGACCAGCGGTTGCCTGAGTTACCGTTGACGCCGGGTTGTCGATTGCCGCTACGAGCGACAGCATGTCGGAATGAACAAGAGCACTGATTCACAACTTCGCAGCCAGCGCGATGGCGTCTCGACTCCGGAGGCACTGTTATCTGAGTATTTCGGGTTCGATTCTTTCCGGGCGCGACAGGCGGAGATCATTCGACATGTGGGAAACGGTAGACATGCGATGGTGGTGATGCCTACGGGCATGGGAAAATCTCTCTGCTACCAGATTCCAGCACTTGGTCCACAGCGTGATGATCAAAGTCTTGTGCTGGTGCTCTCGCCCTTGATTGCCTTGATGCAGGATCAGGTGCATTCGCTTCAGGCCCGTGGTATTGATGCCGCGTTTATCAATTCATCACTCGTTCGCGAGCAGCGATTGCAGCGATATGCAGAGATTGCTGAGGGCAAGTATCGATTGCTCTATGTGACTCCTGAGCGATTTCGAAAACCGGAATTTCGTGAGGTTTTGGCGAACCGCTCCATCACACTGTTGGCCGTAGATGAAGCTCATTGCGTCAGCCAATGGGGGCACGACTTCCGACCTGACTATTCCCGCCTGGCGGAGATTCGAGGCTGGCTGAATGAGCCAACGACAATTGCCTTGACGGCGACGGCAACTGCTGAGTGCCGTGCTGATATCTATCGTCAGTTGGGTATTCCAGAAGGTGAAATCCAATTATTTCACGAGGGTATCGACCGGCCCAACTTGAAGTTGGATGTCCGTGAGGTTTGGGGTGATGCTGACAAACTTGACGCCATTGAGTCGACACTCAAAGACGATGAGTATCGCAGTGGCAGCGTGATTATCTATTTTGCATTGATCAAGACACTGGAACGATTCAGTGATGCATTACTTTCCCGTGGAATCGATCACGTTAATTATCATGGGGATTTACCCCGTGACAAACGTCGTCGGATTCAGAGTGCATTCATGTCCGGGAAGGCTGATGTTGTGCTGGCAACCAATGCCTTTGGGATGGGAGTGGACAAAGAAGACATTCGTATTGTCATGCATGCTGAGACACCGGGATCGGTGGAGTCCTACTACCAGGAAATCGGTCGAGCGGGACGCGACGGCAATCCCAGTCTGTGCCGTTGGCTTTACGATCAGAATGATCTGATGACGCAGATGCAGTTCATCGAGTGGGCGAATCCGGATGCGGATTTTTATTCCCGAGTGATCACCCTGATGTCGGAGCATCCTGAGGAGTGTCGCGGATTTGGTTTGGATTGGATGAATGATCGATTGCAGCGAGTCAGTCGTCACGATCACCGTCTGGCGACCGCAATTTCGATGCTCGATCGGCATGGTGTGATCGCAGGTTCTCGACCACCCGACTGTTTTCAGATCATCGCAAAACCACCTGAAATGTTTCGAGATGATGAGTTTCTCGCTGAGAAAAAGCGACGTGATCAGGAGCGACTCTATGGGATGGTCGAACTGGCTTCAGAGCAGGGAGACCGAAAGGCTTTTTTGAATCGGTATTTTCTGGGTACCAGCGAAGATCATTCGTAATCCCACTTCATGATCCACGGGTCCTCCATTTCCTTTTGCATCTGTTTCAGCTTGTCCTTGTATCTTTTCAGAACGTCCTGATGGCCTGCGCTCTCAGCCAGATTCGTTGTTTCTTCGGGATCTGCCGCGATGTCGAATAACTCGAATTGAGGTCGGTGCACGTACTGATCAACTGTCTTGTTGCCATAGTTTGCATCCTTGCCCAGTGCCCATTGAGCTTGCCAACTGCTGGCTGCCCAGAGATCTGAAGCGAAGGGATAAGGTAGCGGATAAGCGATATTCCAGATCAGTTTGTACTTCTTGTCCCGCACGACTCGCATGGGATAATACATCTGGATCTCATGAAACGTGTGAGAAGCAAAAACAGTTTCGTGATGTGGTTCCTCGGGTTTGCTGAGGCAGTGCAACCACGATTTGCCGTGATAGGAATTGAACCTCTTGCCGCCATTGCGGTTTTCCTTGAGCGCTTCACCACGCTCTTTCCAAAACTCATCGGCGTCCATGGGGTTTTTGGGCGCGTTGGTTTTTCGATCAAGTCCATTTCCAAAATCAAGGATGGTAGGCGTGATGTCGATGTGGCTGACGAGCGATTTTGATTCAATCCCCCGTTGCTCCTGATACGGGTCTCTTACCACCATGGGAACTCGCAGCCCACCTTCATAAACCGTTGTTTTGCCACCTGCGAATGCCATTCCATGGTCACTGGTGAAAATGATCAATGTCTTGTCGTAAAGATCCGACTCCTTGAGAATCTGGACCAATCGAGCCACGCCCTGATCAATGCGGGAACAGGATTGATAATACTGTGCCAGTTCCTCGCGGGTTTCTGCGGTGTCTGGGAGAAACGCCGGGATGACGACTTCAGAGGGATCATAAAAAATTTCTTCAACATCCGGATGGGATTTGTCGTTCGGTTTGTTTCCGAACAGGTCGGGTTTGAGTTTCAATTGAGACGTTTGATCTTTGCCTCCGCCGCGATGCGGATCAGAAGTGGCAAAGTACAAAAAGAAAGGTCGCTCATCGTCAAGATTGGTGAGGAAATCGCGGCTCGATTCCGCCATTTGAACGGCATTCCGCCCATTGCCTTTGAGTCTGTTTTCATAGTGATAAACAGTTTCCGGTGCCACATGATATTTTCCGATGTGCCCGGTGCGGTATCCGGCCCGAGCCATCACTCGAGGCAACGACAGTTTGACCACGTTATGAAACGATGAAAATTTGTGGAAATGGTGTTGGTGGCCAAACTGGCCATTACGATGATTGTGCAGTCCGCTCATCACAACACTGCGGCTTGCGCTACAGGAAGCAGTTGTGGCAAACGCATTTCGGAAAATCACCCCGTCTCGGGCAATGGCATCGATTGCCGGAGTTTTCGCGATCGGGTCCCCGTAGCAGCCCAAGGTGGGGCTCTCATCATCAGTGATGATGAACAGCACATTCCGGTCAGCAGCCCCTGCAGATGACTGGAAAATACATAGGGAAACGAAGATCGCAAGCAGGGGGAAAGTCAAGCGGTGGGACATGGTGTGCATCAGCATGATCGTTCTGGGGTGGTAGACTATAAATTCGTGGGGGTACAAGATCCTGTCGAATCACAATCCTGTCGAATCACAATCCTGCCGAGCCACATTGTTGGATGGTGGGTCACGGCAGGGCCAGCAGGATGGCCAGTGGTCAGTACAGTTTAATGCGGATGAGCATGTGATGCAGAAGATGCAAACAAATACTTTTGACGCAAACGGTGGGTGGCGTGCCGATAGGCCAGGCTCTCGTTTGCACGCTGCCTCGGGGATATACAGAAAACTCGCAAGTTGCGACCGGTATGGAATGAATTGGTGGTTGCGGTGTCTGGCAGGGTGTGTCGCCATATGCGTTTTTCTGAGGGGTGATGGCGGGGATGCATTTGCTGCGGATCGCACTACCTTGTTTCTTCCGCTTGCCCCGGATGTCGCGGGGTCTGAACTCGGTGACGTTTTGTTTGCTGACGTTGCCTTTGGTGAGCAGGCACCCGCCGGTTGGAAAGCTTATCGACGACTGTGGCAGGCGCACCACGCCGATCCTGCCAATCCTGCGATCCGACGTTTTCTCGGGTTGCCGCTCAAGGGTGACTTCGAATCGACTGCAAAGCGGGGGCGGGCAGCACCGCGTTGGCTTGGCTGGAAGTCGGGTTCGTACGCTCAGGTAGATACAGCACATTTCGTTCTCTACAGTCGTGCTGATCGCGAAAACAGCATGCGAGTTGCTGAAGACTTGGAGCGTTGTTATTGGATCTGGACACAGATGTTCTTTCCATTATGGGAATCCAATGATCAGGTCTCACTGGCCTTGAAAGAGATGGGAGAGGATCAGTCTGTGGGCTCTTTTCTGGAAAGTAGTCCTCAACGCATAACGACTCGCAGAAAATTGAGAGTCGTGTTGTGCGGCAATGCTGAGGAGTATCGCAAAGTGCTGGGCCGGACTCCAGGTGTCGAATTGTCAACAGGATTTTACAGCGATCAGTACAAGACAGTCCTGTTGTTTGCTTCGGAGCAGGATGACCCTGCAACGCGTCGGCACGAATTGGTGCACCAGCTTTTCCGCGAAGCCACGCGTTCCGGATTAGGACGTAATCTGCCGGCATCCAGCGAGGGTTTTTGGCTGATTGAGGGGATTGCTGGTTACTTTGAATCACTGCACTTGGGTTCTGAGATTGCGACGGTAGGAGGTTGGGATTCGTCGCGGTTGCAATTTGCCAGATACCGCTTGCTCGTTGGTGGTGATTCCATGTCCATGGACGAGGTGAGACTCGATGGCAGGGAGACCGCTCAGGCACGCTCTGACATCGCGCGTTGGTATGCTCATGCGATTTTGCGAACACACCAACTGCTCGATGGCGGCAATGCCCTCAATCGCCGTTGGGTCTATGAGAAACTCGCTGACCGTTACAGGATCAAGTTGGATGTTGTCGCTGGTGAAGAGAGCGTGGATTGGGAGGGCTTGGACCGTTCGGTGCGCAAATTCTTGACCATTGATGATCAGCATCTTGCTGAAAATCGTGTGTCTTATCCGATTCAACAATTATGTTTGGCTGGTTGCGAAGTCTCTGAAGCAGGACTGCAAACAATTCCAGTCTCGTCTGCTCTGCAATGGCTCGATCTTTCTCGCCTGCCCATTGGCAATGCTGCGGTTGAGCGTTTGACGCCTGACCCGGTAAAACTGCAACAGTTGAGTCTGGAAGCGACAGGGGTTGATTCAGGATTGCAGGATTGGCTGCGGAAGGCAACGAATCTTAATGAAGTTGATTTGAGTTGGACAACGGTGGGTGATGCGGCGATTGAATCGCTTGGCAATGCAGGAAAAATCACGACGCTGTGGATGACTGGGACGCAAGTGACGGACCAGTCGATTGCTTCAATTCTTGAGATGCCTGATTTGAAAAGTGTTGATGTGCAGCGAACCAATGTGAGCGATGCAGGGGTCAAGCGATTGCAGGCCAGCGGATCACAATTGGACGTCAATCCACTGGGGTTGCCAACACAGTGATCAGTGGAAATACAGTGAACCGTGAAAATAGATCGCCCTATCCCGAGTTCTTTCCGGTTCGGCAGAATTTTCGGCAACACGAAATCGTGGATATCCCGGCCGCCATCGCGGCGACTGTGGAGCAGTCACCCTTGGCGAAAATTCAATCAGGGCAACGCGTGGCGATTGCCGTCGGAAGTCGTGGAATTTCAAACCTCAATACGATCGTCGCGAGGGTGATTCAAGAGGTGAGCGATCGTGGCGGACAGCCCGTCATTGTTCCTGCCATGGGCAGCCACGGTGGGGCAACAGCTGAAGGCCAAACAGCGGTGCTGGCTTCTTATGGGATTACACCGCAGCAAATGGGATGTCCAGTCGATGCAAGCATGGATACGGTGTTGGTCGGGACGACTTCTGATGGCGTGGACGTTCACTTTGATCGCGTTGCCTGTGAAGCCGATCATGTTGTCGTCGTGAATCGGATCAAGCCTCACACACGTTTAGCCGGAAAGTACGAAAGTGGTCTGATCAAAATGTTGATGATTGGCCTTGGGAAACATCGGGGGGCTTATCTTTACCATCAAGTATTTCCGGATTACGACCATCGTTTGGAACTACTGGCACCTGAGATTGTGTCGATGATTGTGCAACGTATTTCAATTCTCGCTGGCATCGCCATTGTGGAAGATGCGTTTGAGAATACGTCGCATATTGAGGCAGTTGCATCGAGTGATTTTTTAACAAGAGAGCCGGAATTACTGGAATTGGCTCGCCAACGGATGCCGCGGTTGCCGTTTGATCATGCTGATTTGTTAATCGTGGATCAAATTGGAAAAGAGATCAGTGGATGTGGCATGGATACCAATGTGATTGGTCGGAAAACCAATGATCGCAGCGCGGCACCGGATGAGTTTCCCAAGATTCGACAGATTTATGTTCGATCACTCACCGAAAAGACCGCAGGAAATGGGTGCGGCGTTGGAATCGCTGATTATGGTCATCGTAGAGTGGTTAACGCACTCAATCAGGAAGTCACACGCATCAATTGTGTCACCAGTGCTCATGTGACGGCCGGGGCGATTCCGATCACTTTCGATTCAGACAGAGAGGTGCTCGATGCCGTGCTATCACAGACCCAAGCAGGCCGACGCTCGGATCTGAACTGGCTTTGGATTCGTGATACGTTGCAGCTCAGTGAGCTTGCTTGCAGTCGAAGTTACTGGAAGGAAGCAAGTCAGCGTTCCGATCTGGAACTCCTGGCCGAACCTGCACCCCTGAGTTTTGATGATTCGGGAAATTTGACAACCCGTATGTTTTCGTGATTTGGATGAACTTGTCCGGGACAGAAAGGTTCTGAAGGGCACGAAGTCCGCCAATCTCCGACAGGACGAGGCAACCTTTTCCATGCCAATTGCCTCATCTGGATTTGAGGCTGGTGTCTCTGAGATGCTCAAAGGGCTATCGTTTGTTACTGTTCACAGACTTTGAAGTTCATCGTGAGATCAGGATTCATGGATTCACTTTTTCCAGAGCCCATGCTGCAACGCATCGAAAAATGTGGTGTGATTGCGGTGTTGGTTGTTGACCGACCTGAGGATGCAGTACCGTTGGCCCGGGCATTGTTGGCGTGTGGTGTTGACGTCATGGAATTGACGTTGCGTACTGCGGCTGCCGTTGATGCCTTGCGTATTGTCCGTAGGGAGGTTCCTGAGATGCTTGCAGGAGTGGGTACCATTCTGAGCCCGGATCAGGTAGACGAGGTGGTTGAAGCTGGTGCTGCTTTTGGAGTGGCACCAGGTTTGAATGTGAAGGTGATCGAGCGGTCAAAGGATCTTGGACTGCCGTTCGCACCAGGGATTCTTACGCCGTCTGAGATCGAATTGGCGGTTGAGTTGGGATGTCGGGAGTTGAAGTTTTTTCCAGCGGAACCGAGTGGTGGGATCAAGTATCTGCGCAGCATGTACGCACCTTATGCCCATTTGGGACTCCAGTTTTTGCCTCTTGGCGGCATCAACGCGGCTAACATGGCAGGCTACTTGTTCGATGCTGCGGTACCAGCCATTGGTGGATCGTGGTTGGCACCCCGTGAAGTGATTCAGGAACAAAACTGGTCAGTTGTCATTGACCATGCCACCGAGGCAAGACGTGTTATCAAGGAATTACGTGAGAAATGAAATCGATCATTACATTTGGCGAAATCATGGGACGGCTGACCCCGCCAGGATTTGTTCGTCTTGGCCAGGGTTTGCCGGGCACGCTTGAAGTTACCTTTGCTGGTGCAGAAGCGA
>PKCN01000402.1 GCA_002862205.1 Planctomycetaceae bacterium
TGGCCTGAACGAACTGAACTCACAACATGAATTTGCTATGACGCAATCTCGCGACCCATTGAAATTACGTTCGCATCGCTGGTTTGGCCCGGATGATATGCGATCTTTTGGTCATCGCTCGCGGCTCAAGGCAATGGGATTTGATGACATTGATTACAAGGATCGGCCGGTTGTTGCGATTCTGAATACATGGAGTGAGCTCAATACCTGTCATTCGCACTTTCGTAATCGGGCGGATGAAGTACGGCGTGGAATTCTTCAGGCGGGTGGTTTCCCGGTGGAAGTGCCGGTCATGTCGTTGGGCGAAATGTTGATGAAGCCGACCACCATGCTTTATCGCAATCTGTTGGCGATGGAGGTTGAGGAGGTGTTGCGCTGTCACCCAATTGATGCCGCTGTGCTGATGGGAGGATGTGACAAAACAGTGCCCGCCATGTTGATGGGCGCGATCAGCGCCAATGTACCCTCCATTTTCATGCCGGCCGGTCCCATGCTGACAGCCAGGTGGAAGGATGTCACCTTGGGCAGCGGAAGCGATGTCTGGAAATACTGGGATGAGCGATTGGCTGGCAATCTTTGCGATCAGGATTGGAAAGGAATCGAGAATTGTATTGGTCGTTCGGCCGGCACGTGCATGACAATGGGAACGGCTAGCACGATGGCGTGTGTTACCGAGGCCATGGGGTTCAGTTTGCCGGGGGCTGCCAACATTCCGGCGGTTGTGGCCGAGCATTCACGCTTGGCAGTGAAAACGGGACGTCGGGCTGTCGAAATGGCGTGGGACGATCTCAAACCATCAGATTTCATGACAGATCAATCCATCGACAACGGTTTGATGACTTCATTGGCGATTGGGGGCAGTACCAATGCCATTGTGCACCTGATCGCCATCGCTGGACGACTGGGAATCAACTTGTCTTTGGACCGGTTTGACGAACTTTCACGGATAACCCCTGTTCTTGCTGACATTCGACCAAGCGGACGGTTTCTGATGGAAGATTTTTTCAACGCGGGAAGCCTCAGCGCAATGTTGACACGCATGACCGACTTGTTGAATCTCGATTGTAGGACTGTCAGCGGAACAACACTTGCTGAGCAGATCAAGGATGCTGAGGTGATTGACAACGAAGTGATCAGGACACGAGAAAATCCGGTCGCCGAGGCAGGCGGAACCTGTCTGTTGAGAGGGAATCTGGCACCCAACGGATGTGTCATCAAATCGGTTGCTGCGGATCCTGACCTGTTACAGCATCGCGGCCCCGCTGTTGTTTTTGACAACTATCCAGCGATGAAGCAAGGAATTCACGATCCTGACCTTGAGGTCGATGAAAACAGTGTTCTGATTCTCCGTAGTGCTGGCCCACTGGGAGCACCGGGTTTTCCTGAATGGGGAATGTTGCCAATTCCCAAAAAACTACTTGAGGCAGGGGTACGCGATATGGTTCGGCTCAGTGACGCTCGCATGAGCGGCACCAGTTACGGCACCTGTGTTTTGCATATTGCCCCCGAGAGTGCAGCAGGTGGTCCGTTGGCTCTGGTTGAAAATGGTGACGAGATCGAAATCAATGTCCCCGAGCGCATCATTCATTGGCATGTCAGTGATGATGAAATTGATCGACGCCGCGAATCAATGCCACCCTTGAAAGCTGTGCCGGAACGGGGCTATGAGCGTTTGTATGCCAAGCATGTTACGCAAGCCGATCTTGGCTGTGATTTTGACTTTCTGACGGGACGCACGCCAAACGCCGAACCCAGTATTCATTGATCATGACAGTATTCATTGATCATGACCTTCGTTGTGGAAAAAGTCCTGTGACACCAGGCGATCTCGCTCTTGTGTGCGAGTCATGAAAATTTTAAACCGAATCGATGTCACAAATTCCAGAATTGGCACTCCATGAATACTGCTCCCTTCTCGGCCGCTCAGTTGCGTGAGTCGGTCATCGCTGTCCCGCCTCTAGCGCGTGATTCTTCATATGAAATCTGCGAACAGGAAAACGGAAAAATTATCCGCTTCCTTGAGTCTGGTGGGATTCGATCGCTGCTGTACGGGGGAAACGCGGTTTTGTACCACGCCCGGTTGTCTGAATATGGCTCGCTACTGCGGATGTTGGCTGACGCTGCGTCTGAAGAAACAGTCGTGGTGCCATCACTGGGACCCGCCTTCGGTTTGGCAATGGATCAAGCCGCTATCCTTCGCGAACATGACTTTCCAACTGCCATGTTGTTGCCCTCGCGAGATGCTGTGGATCAGGCGGGCATTGCCCAGGGAGTGCGACGCCTGGCAGAGGCCGTCGGCAAGCCACTGGTGCTTTATCTGAAATTTGATCGCTGGCTGGATCCCGAGCTGATTGAGGCCCTGGAACAGGATGGCGTCATCTCATGGGTGAAATACGCTGTTGTCCGGGATGATCCATCGCAGGATGATTATCTCAGAGAAGTGCTCGATGTGTTTCCCGCCGATCGAATTGTCAGTGGCATCGGTGAACAACCTGCCATTGTGCATCTGCGGGATTTTGGCGTTGGTGGTTTTACCAGTGGTTGCGTGTGCGTTGCACCCGACAGATCCATGCAGATGATGCACGCGATTCATGCTGGAGACTTCGAGGCCGCCGAGATGATTCGTCAGTGGTTTTGCCCTCTTGAAGATCTTCGCAATGGAATCAACCCAATCAGGGTGTTGCATCGGGCAGTGGAACTCGCGGGTATCGCAACGACTGGACCGATTCAACCTCTGTTGAGTGATGTGACGCCCGAGGATAGCGCCAAAATTCAAACCGCTTTGCAGCAGATGCAATCGACCCTTCGGTAATGAGGGTGGCCTGTCGTACGCTTCCGCGTTTGGTCTATTCAGAAGATGGTGTTGTTTGGGGATCGTCCTTCTGACGCCATCGCTGAAAAAGTGTCTTGATTGGAGATGCAAATGCGTAGTAGCAAAAGGCAATGGGTAACGCTAGCCAATGCAACAGCAAGGCACCAATCAGAACAAACAATGCCTGCCCAATTTGGTGAGGTGCACGACGCCCTCGGAGTAGTTGCTGGAAGACATGCGGGTATTGAAAACGGGAAACCATCAAGTAGGCAAGTATCAGTGTCAAAGCAGCCACAAAGATCTGGGAGCCCAGAAGCAGTTGCTCAGCAATTTGCTTTCCTGTCTCGGAAGTTGTTTCCACGGTGTAGGAACTCAGTTCGGGCATCGCAATCACAAAAGCAGCGATCGTGCCTGCGGCGGCTGGACTGGGCAGACCCTCGAACCCGTCATGAGGGTCATCCTCGGTGGTCTCGACGTTGAATCGCGCGAGTCGGATCAGGACGCACAAAGTGAACAGTGCACCGATGGCCCATGTCACTTTTCTTGGTAAACCGATGCCTTCGCTGTATTGCCAAACAATCACGGCGGGAGCCGTTCCGAAGGTGATTGCATCACAAAGACTGTCCAACTCGGCCCCGAATTGACTTTCCTGCCCTGTCATCCGCGCGGCTGACCCATCGAGCGCGTCAAACAGCATGCCGCCAAAAATCAGTATGCCTGCTACCAGCAATTGATTTTCAAGTTCCCACCCCAGATTGCTGCTCATCGCAATCGAGATTGCAGCTAAACCGCAAACAGCATTGCCGAGCGTAAGCAACGTGGGAAGAACCGCAAGTGTCAAACGTCGCTTCCGCTTTTTTTTTCGTCGACGCTTGCGGCCAGGAATCGATCCAGAAACCAATTCGTCAATGCCGTCGTCTGCGTTGTGCAGGACTGCGTCTTGATTTGATTTCGCTGAGGCATTCTCATCGTCAGCTTGATCTGGTTTGGGATGCAGTTCGCGTTTCAGTTCGCTCATGTACGTTTTGCAGGTGCTGGGATGCGGGATTGCCGGTAGACGAGCACACGTTGGAGGATGGACGACGACTGCCCGGCGCCGGCGCTTTGGACGACCTCACGCTTGCTTAACGTTCAAAGCATAACGTAGTCAGGAAATACCGAAACAATGCTTTTCGCGGATGTGGTATTCAGAGCCTGTTTCTGACGTTGTCCAACCGATATTGGCCCCAATATCCGTAAATTGCGATTTTTCCTCCTGCAGTCGGAGCACGCTCCACCGTTTGATGCGGATTGACGGGGATCTAAGTGCCAGATCGGGCAGCTCCACTGGATCTGCGTCTTTCAAGCATTCGGGATCAACATGCATTTCCAAGGCTCCTGATTGCGAATCTGCTGTCGGGTTTTCTGGCTGGAGGCGGTTGGATGCAGCGTGCCAGTTGCCTCAATGGGGCAACAAGAAGCATTAGCGTTCTGAGTGTCAGCGGTGATAAGTTCCCGCTACGAGGGTGTTTGATTCTGTTTTGATGTCTTTGAGCAGTGTTGATGATCGATTGTTTCAGACGGTTGTGTCAAAGCGGGAAGGGTTTGACGCATCGATCGAGAATCACAGGATTCGAGAGTCAAGACAGGCAAGAGTCAAGTGAATTGGTTCAAGGGAATTGAGTCAGCGGCTGGGTTGCGCTATTCTGGTGGTGTAAATTCGACAGCAAAATCCCCCCGCATGAATGGCCGTTTTCAAGAACTGCCAACCCCGCTTTTGTCAGATTTCGCTCTGGTAAAAACTGCAACCTGAACGGATAATTTTGGAATGATCACGCCTCGATATCTTTTGCCATTCGACTCCTCACGGGCCGTCCATCGATTTGCCGATGTGCTGGTGATTGGTGGTGGGTTGGCAGGTTTGCGGGCAGCCAATGCGGTGGAACCCAATCAGTCGGTGTTGGTCGTCACCAAAGATCAGTTGCGTGAATCCAACAGTGTTTATGCTCAGGGTGGCATTGCAGGTGTTCTGGATCCGGATGACTGTTTCGAGTCACATGTTGCAGACACACTGGCAGCGGGTGGCAATCTCTGCGATCAGGCAATCGTTGATATGGTCATCCGTGAGGGGCCAAGACGCATCGAGGAATTGATTCGGTGGGGAACCAGATTTGATCAGGATGATGGCGAAATTTCACTGGGGCGCGAGGGCGGGCACAGTCGAGAACGCATTGTGCATGCTCGTGGTGATGCAACTGGTCAAGAAGTGATGCGGGCAGTGATTGAACGCACTCGTGAACGATCCAATATCGACATTTGGGAAAATGCATTCACGGTTGATCTCTTGACTTATGAGGGTCGGTGTCGCGGCGCTGTGATACTCAATGACGTCGATCAGCCTATCATGGTGTGGGCCAAGGAGACCATCTTGTGTACTGGTGGAGCCGGTCAGGTTTTTCGCGAATCCACCAACCCCAGCGTGGCTACCGGAGATGGCTCCGCGTTGGCCTACCGTGCCGGCGTGGAATTGCGTGATATGGAATTCATCCAGTTTCACCCAACCGTGTTGTACATTGCGGGTGCTTCGCGTTCGTTGATTACCGAGGCGGTTCGGGGTGAAGGTGCTCATCTGGTGGATTGCAATGGCGAACGTTTCATGCCGGGATATGATCAACGCGCCGAACTGGCTCCGCGGGATGTTGTCAGCCAGTCCATTATCAGACAGATGACAAAGACCAAACACTCCAATGTCTTTCTGGATCTTTCCCATCTGGATACCGACCACGTCATGATGCGGTTTCCCGGAATCGCCAAAGCGTGTTCGAAATTTGGGCTTGATATCACCAGTGACCGAATTCCGGTCCGGCCAGGTGCGCATTATGTGATTGGTGGGGTTTCCGTTGATCGCCAAGGAAGGACGAGCTTGCCCGGCTTGTGGGCTGCGGGAGAAGTCACCAGCACAGGGCTGCACGGTGCCAATCGTCTGGCCAGCAACAGCTTGCTTGAGGGACTCGTGTATGGAGCCCATGCTGGAGAAGCAGCCTCGCGAGCAGCAGCTGAAGTGCCAACCAGGATGGTCGTGCCTCGAATTCAGCATCCCGTGCATACTGCGTATGAATCGTTCGATGTCGCCGATGTGCGGGTGTCACTTAAAAGCATGATGGGGCGTCTGGCTGGTGTGGAACGGGAGGCCGAGGGTTTGCAGGAAGCGGCTGACTCAATCCGTTCATTCGCAGCTTATGTCATGCCTCACCAGTTTGATGCAGTGGAAGGCTGGGAACTGCAAAATCTGCTGCTGACAGCATCGTGCATAGTTGATGCAGCCTTGGTGCGAGCAGAGTCCAGGGGAGTCCACTTTCGCAGTGACTTCCCCAAACCTGATGATCAGAATTGGCGGCGTCACCTGTCCATGAAGATCGATGTGGATGGTGGGCACCCCAGAGTGGAACCCATGTTGCAATCAGAGGAAGCTATCGAAATTGGCACTTCCGCTGAGGGTTGAAAACAGAAAGAACAGCCCGTCCTGATTGGGAAAGGATGCTGGGTCGGTGGCATTTCCGTCGCAATGCCAAACTGATTGCAGCACCACAGCAGCAGAAAGGATTCCAGTGAATACAGGTAACGAGATGGAACGCGCCATTCGGGCAACGCAGAAGATTTCTGATGATCACGAAGAACCGCTGATTCTGCGGTCCTTGGCAAATCAACCGATCGTGGAAATGACACAGCTTGAGCAGTCCCTGCTGATGGCTGAATTGGCCATGATCGCTTACAACGACCCAGACGAATCTGGTCGTGCGGCAGCCTGCATCGGATTTTCCGATGTGGCGTTTTACGAGAGGGATGGTTCACAGGCCTACCGCTTTCGTAATCAGTATGATTGTGTGATTGCCTGCCGCGGAACCGAGCCAAACCAATGGAACGATATCCAAGCTGATGCAAGAGCAAGCAGTGTCCTGTCAGAAACCGTGGGCCGCGTGCATCGTGGTTTCAAGCGTGAAGTGGACGATTTGTGGCCCATGCTGGAAACAGCATTGATGTGCAATCGCCAGCCTCTCTGGTTTTGTGGACACTCGCTGGGTGGGGCAATGGCTACCATTTGTGCAGGACGCTGCCTGCTGTCTCACATTGACAGTAATCCAGAACGCCTGTTTACCTTTGGAAGCCCACGAGTCGGAAACCCTCGCTACATCCAGTACACCAAATTGGACCATCTGAGGTATGTCAACAACAACGATATCGTGACTCGTGTACCACCAGCCTGGTTTGGCTATCGCCATTGTGGCCGGGAAATCTATCTGGACCGCCTCGGACAAATTCGAAAGAGCGGGTTTGCCGGAAAAGCTCGTGATCGATGGATTGGGTTTTGGAGAGGGCTGCTTCAAGGCAGAATCGATCCGTTTTCCGACCATTCGATTCATCAATACATCAACGCCATTGATCAAACGCTGACTCAACAGCGGCAGAAGGCCTCGAACGACGCGATCGGCAACGTGAACGGTGCAGTCCAAACCAAGCCTGACGTGAATCAGACGCAAATCCATGCAAAAAAGGATCCCGAGCCAGAAAGTGGCTCAGGAGTCATCAGCTCCGCGCCTCCCATGCCCAAGCAGCTAGCTCAGAAATCGAGACGCTCTGGTTCTGCCTCCCAACGTTAAGCTGCTTCGAGGATCAATGCCGTGCCTTGATAGAGATCGCAAGGGAAACTCGCACAGAACGATACACTTGGGCCGGCTAGGCAATCCAAAGTTGAGCATTGCTGTCAAAACCTCCGGATTTGCAATCACTCGAGATCCGTTCGCCGAATGGGATCCGGACGGTCTTTTGAAGTTCCGATGGCTTTGGGGCGGCTCGATTATTCCTGAGGGTTGTCTTTTTACCGTTAGATTCGTCATTTCAAAATGGCTCACTTCCCCTACGTTCCCAATTATTTCGTCGGGGTCTGCCAGCGGACGCCTCTGGTGCGATACAACAGGGGTAGGGTTCTCGCTGTTTTGCGATTCGACCCTTCGTTGCTGCCGAAGATCGTTCATGCGGTGTCTTCTGTTCACGACTTTTCCATTGTTTACTCGTCTCGGTCACGAATTCCATGCACGCTCGAGAATCTGATTCGCAACACGTCGACGAGAATCAAGTCGTAGACTACGCCGAAATTGAAGGCGTGCAGCTAAAGCTATCCCAACCCTATCGCTTTCCGGGACAGTGGATTGGTCAGCAGGAAATCCTGATGCAGTTGCTGGCATGTTGGATCATGGTGGATGATCTTGATCTTCCCCTGACGCCCCGTCTGGTCGGTTCGCCAGGCGTGGGAAAGACCCAGCTGGCGATTGCCGCCGCACAAGCTCAGAAGCGACCGCTCTACATCTATCAATGCACCGCCGATACCCGACCGGAAGATTTATTGGTCACGCCGGTTCTCAGTCAGGGGGGCGAAATCTCATATCACGCCTCACCTCTTGTTTCCGCCATGATTTCTGGTGGTGTTTGCTTGCTCGATGAGGGCAACCGGATGAATGAGAAATCGTGGGCTTCGTTGGCACCCCTGTTTGATGGCCGCCGACTTGTGGAGTCGATTGTGGCAGGAATCACCATCCCCGCGGATCGGGAATTTCGTGCCGCAGTGACCATGAATCAGGACGAATCGACCTTCGAGATTCCCGACTATATCCTCAGTCGCTTGCAGCCCACCCTGGAAGTCGGTTTTCCCAACAAACAGGACGAAATGTCGATCCTGCAATACCACCTGCCGTTTGCTGAACCAGAAATGCTGGCGATGACGGTGGAATTCTTGCAGCAGTCGCACCAGTTAAAACTCGATTTCTCGCCTCGTGATGGTATCAATTTACTGCGTTTTGCCATCAAACGCATGATTCAGGACCCAAGCCATCCGATCAGCCGTGATCAGGCATGGCAGGAGGCGTTGGAGAAATGTTTGGGGGAAGAAGCGGTCGATTTGGAGCAGCTGGCTCAACGCCGTCGTCGCACCTTGGGGGGGGATGCCGTACCACTCGGTTTGGCAGATCTATTCTTTGATCCCCAAGATCCGCTACATCCCGACGCTGATGACGACGATGAGGAAGATGGTGAATAGTTCCCTTCCACCGGTTAGGCGGATCAACCGCATGCCGCTTGGAATGCCTGCATTCGGCGATTGACTGCCGACGGCACGGAACTTTCTCCGTTTTCGACCGTCCAATGATCCACATCCAATCACGCAATGTGTGGACTTTGTACCCCTATGGAGGGGTGTTCTCGTAATTGGCATTGCATTGATCGCCCGCATTGTCGCTACGATCAGTCGCCATTTCAATTGATGTTGTCTCTGTGTTAAGGAGAGAAGCGGCAAATGTTTGCGGGTTTTTTGGGCCTAACTATACTCGTCGACTGCGTTTCGGCTGTTCCTATGCAAATGGAGCAGGCTGCACGTGGTTGGTCGCGCATGGCTCGTAACCTGTTGTCAGCTTCCTTACTTGTAGCGACTGATTTTCAACTACTAAACCCCATCACTGTCGTGTTTGCCGCCAATTTTGCGGCGAAAACGCCAACGCCTGGAAGGTTCGGTCTATGACCTCGCGTAAGCGAAATAACTCCTCGACGTTCAACTTGAGTGCACTTCGCGGTGCAGATTCTGATCGTACGCCTGAGCATAAAGCCAAGAAAAGAAGGCAGACGCACAAAAAGCGGCGCCAAAACATCCTCGAAACGCTTGAGGCACGGCAATTATTGGCTGCTGACGGCGGTCCGCAGTTGATTGGAATTCAGCCCAACACGGGCGAGTTGATTGTCGACAATTCGATTGTTCAGACACGCCCTCGTGTCCTGACGCTGCGATTCGACCAGGATCAGCAGATTGATCCCGGTACCCTGAGTGCTGTTCAGGTGACGCGTGCAGGCGAGGATAACTTGCTCGGCACTGAGGATGACGTTGCCATTGTGCCCGGGCTGGTCAGTTTGGGCGAGGACGCGGACAACGAAGTGGTTGTCCGCTTCTCCGAAGCGTTGGTCGACGATCTCTACAAAGTGGAGGTAGTTGGCTACGACGATCCGTCTGCTGGCCTGATTGGTCTGAGAAATACCCGCGGCGAGTTGTTGCAAACCGATGATGCGGAGCAGCGAGTCGACGTGACTCGATTCGATTTGCGTCTGGGAGCCTTGATCGAGGCGGTGGTTCCGCAACCCGTGATTCGGATGCCTGACGGCAGCCTGCAGCAGAATCGCGATGAGATTCTTGTCCACTTCAACGACGATCCATTGTTTGTCGAGAACGATTTCGATGGAGATCCAACGCTGCGATCCGTTGAAAATCCGCGGTTTTACCAATTGCTGCTGACGCAGGAAACCGTCCGCACTTCTGATGATGCGCTCTATCAGCCCGATCAGGTTGTGTACGACGAGGCGACAAATACAGCCAGGCTGATTTTCTCGTCAGACCTCAACGAGTTGGGTAATGATGCCGGTGGTAATGCGGGCGTCGGCTTGGAGGGTGGTACGTTCCGACTCAGAATTGGAACGGCAGTGGATGACCGTGTGGATTTGATCATCCCACTGGATGAGCGCAGTGTTGCGCCATTGGTGGTGACTGATTTTGGAATCCCCGGCCTTCGTGTGACCTTCCAATCCGTGGCCGTTGGTGAGTCCAACTCTGGTCGGCTATTGCGCTTTGAGGACACTGGCGGTGGTGGTTTGGCAGTCACCACGGAGCCTGCCGCTTCCGGCTTGGATACTGTCGTTGTTAATTTGGGTGGAGATTCTCCAACCATCGCTGATTTGGAAACTGCAGTCACGAATGATGTCGCCGGTGTGATCACGATGACCGTGGACGCTGGTGATGACACCCAGCTTGTTCCATCGCGATTGATCGATGCTCCGCCCCTGAGTCTGGTTGCTGTTGGCGAGACTCTGGAAACTGCGTTTGACGTAGGTGTGTTTGGCAACAGCGGCCTGGATGGTGAGTTGACCAGTCTGGTCTACTCTGAATCGATTGATGCTCAGCCGTTTTTGATCGAGCCGATTGGTGGTGATGATGATTTAGGACACAGTGAAACGGCCAATCACATCAATTCGGATTTCGGGCCGGATTTGACGGCGGGTGTGACTGAAATTGCCTATAACTTCCAGGGAATTTTTGCCACGGTGGGTGCCACATCGCACCTGAACCAAATCACTGAAACCGAGAAGGTTCGTATTCGCGAAGCTCTGAATTTGTGGGCCAGCGAGATTGGTGTCCAGTTCCGAGAAACTGCAGATGAGGGAATCACATTCGCCTTTGGTGACAACACTGTTTTGGGTCTCGAGAATGGTATTTCCCCTCAGGCCTTTGGTATTCTCGATGCGTCGGTGCGGATTGATCCACTGTACGATGTGCCCGCGATGGTGTTTGACCGCTCTGCCTCGTTGGGAACCGATTATGGAGAGGACCTGACGCGCAAAGCAGTTGCCGGAATTGGATTGCTTCTGGGCTTGGAAAGGGCTTCGGATCTTTCTGCCTCGACAATCATGTCAATGAGCAGCGGGTTCCTGAATGCCAGTATCGATGTGCTCAGTGATAATGAGCCTGTGTTCCCAGGCAATACCGATGTGCTGCATGGGCAGTATGTGCACCGCCCGGACAGCATTGACATTGACCTGTACCGTTTCGAAGTTGATTTGGATGACCCGACTCAAACCGGTACTTTGACCGCGGAAAGCTTTGCTGAGCGATTGGCTGATTCAAGCTTGCTGGACACAAGTTTGACGCTCTTTGAAGAAACAACCGCCTCAGTGACGACGGATTTCGGGCTGGGAATCGATTTGTCTGTGACCTTGACCTCGTTGTTGCACGGGCGACAGGGAAATGGGTCGCGAATTTCGTTTGTGCAGACGGATCGTGGTGTTGGTGATACGGATATCCGCGTGCTCAGGGCACAGGACGCTTCAGGTGTGGATGTGTCCAATGGAATCCTGATCGATTTGCCACGCCTGGGGCCGAATGTGACTCAGGTATTGGCGAGCGATCTGGTCGATGCGATCAATGATGATGCGTTCGCAAGTTCCATTTTCAGGGCATCCATCCCGGTGGGCGATCCTGCGACCGATATTATTGATGTGGATCTGGGAACTTTCTCGCCATTGTTACTTGGTGGTGGTGGTTTGAATCGCATCCAGATCAATGATGACTACTTTGGTGAAGATTCACGAATTCGAGCTTCGCTTGGTGAAGGCGTCTACTATCTGGGAGTGGCTGCAAGCGGGAATGACCAATACGATCCAACCATCAGCGGAAGTGGCTATGGTGGACGCACTCAGGGGGCCTATGACCTGCATCTGAAGTTTGAACCGCAGGTTGATGAGACCGATGTGATTCGTGATCGTGACGGAACGCGAATTGATGTTCCGGGAACTCCGATTGATGCAGATGGGGATGGCGTGCCCGGCGGCGTTCACAACTTCTGGTTCCAGACACGATCACTGGATCGGATGATCGTGGTCGAGGGTGGTGGGGCGAGTATCGAAGAAGGTCAGACCATCGCGGTCATGGGTGGTGCCAACTTCTTGCGCACCTACGAATTTGTTACGGATTTGAATAATGTCACACCCGGGAATATCGGTGTGCAATACAGCCCGGTTGGTGATGCCCAATCCGTGGCAAACGCACTGCGATTTGCCATTGCTTCCCAAGCTTCGGTGACTGGTGTTACGGCTTCGACATCGCAGCAGACATATGAGAGCACAACGCGAGATGTGCTGACGCTCACGGGAGATCGTAGTGTCTCCCTGTCTGCAGATTTTCAAGGTGTTGATGTGCTTGGACGCACCTTGTTTGTGGATAAGTCTGCAGGACCTGCTGCTGATGGATCGTTATCGCAACCATTCAATAATATTGCCAATTCCAATCTTCCGAACGCATTTGGTTCTGCCTACTTTGGCGACATTGTGCGGATCGTAGGCAATGGTGGTCTGGATGCCAATGTGCTGACCGAGGAAGACAACTTCAGCTACAAAATCGGAATTGCTGAGGTGGGTGGTAGCCCGCTGCAAGATGGCAGCAGCATGAATGTGCCCAATGGTGTGACCACCATGATTGATGCAGGTGCGATCTTCAAACTGCGTAACTCGTACATCAATGTTGGTAGCAGTACGACGCAGATTGACCGCAGTGGTGCTGCGCTTCAGGTGCTCGGTGCGCCGCGGCACGTTCAGTTGAGCGTTTCCGGGGATCCGATTGTGACCACGTTGGTCGGTGATGACCCGGGAGAAGGATCGACTGGCTATGCAGATGGCAGCGTCATCTTTACAAGCATGCGGGATCGCGATGTTGACGCCAGTGCCTCCGGTTTCAGTCCTGAGGCGGCGGCAGGCAATTGGGGCGGTCTCATCTATCGCCGCGATGTGGATCGGGCAGAGGGTCGACGCGACCTTGAAGACGACGGTATCTTCCTGCAAACCGTCAACCATGCTGAGATTCGTTATGGCGGGGGCAGCAATGTCCTGATTGACTCAGTGCAGCAACTGGTCAATCCGATTCAGATTGTGGACATGCGGCCGACTGTCAGTTTCAATGAAATCATGTTGAGTGCTGATTCGGCCATCAGCGCGGCTCCCAATAGTTTTGAAGAAACCAGTTACCAGGCACCGCAGTTCCAGCAAGGTGGGTCGTTCACCGCTGATTATGATCGTGTCGGTCCCGACATGTATCAAAACCTGTTGTTGGATAACAGCGTTAACGGTGTTTTCGTCCGGGTTGCCACCACGCCAGTGGAAGCTCCGAAAGAATTCACGGTTGCCGCCCGTTTTGATGATTCGGAACTCGTTCATTACGTTGCCGAAAATCTTGTGATTGCAGGGTCACCCGGAGGTTCCATCGAGGATGGGGTTGAGCCTTCCATGACGCTGCTTTCAGCGCGTCGACTGTCCGGTGGACCGTTGGGCCCCGAACCTGTCCCTCCTGGAGATCCAGCAAACCCACCGGTCAGCTACGACTACAAGATGACGTTTGTGGACGCCAATGGTTTCGAATCACTCGCCAGTCCTGTCGCTTTCTCATTTGCCGTTGTTGATCCGGATTCCAGTGTCCAATTGACGTCATTGCCCGCTGTGCCAATCGGCGGCGACTACGTTTCGCGTCGGCTGTACCGATCAGATACAGGGGACGACAGGTACGTCCTCGTGGGACGGTTGGATGCTGCGTCCGTCACTTTCACGGACGATGCTGCAGCGGCCCCAGAGCTGCTTCCGGGAGATCCCGAAGTGGACGAGGTGATCGACCTTTCACTCTTCACGGGCGTACGTGGACGTCTGGATGCGTCGTTGGTGCTTGATCCATCGCTGATTGTGAAGCTGCGTGGATCACGCATCGAACTGGGTCAGGGCACCCAGTTGTTGGCTGAAGGTCAATTGCAGAGTCCGGTCGTCTTTACCAGTTCACTGGATGATCGATTCGGAGCTGGTGGTACGTTTGACACCAACAACGATAACAATCTTGAGACGCCTCCTGCGTCGCCTGTTCGCGGTGA
>PKCN01000272.1 GCA_002862205.1 Planctomycetaceae bacterium
CCCGGAAGTATTCTTGCTGAACGCTAACCAGCAAGTGGTTTATTGGGGCCGCATTGACGATCAATACGCGATTGGCATTAAAAAGGCAAAACCAAAGCGATCAGACCTGAAGATCGCGATCGAGGAAAGCCTTGCGGGAAAACCGGTATCAGTGCCCATCGCTGAATCTGTCGGCTGTCACATTGGTAGATTAGATCTTGCCGACGTAATAACCGACGTGACATTCCATGAACACATCGCACCACTCTTAAAGAAGCATTGTGTTAGCTGTCACAGCAACCAGAACATCGCCCCGTTTGCATTGTTTGACTACCACGAAGTTGTCGGTTGGGCGCCCATGATTCGGGAAGTCGTCGAACAGCAGCGAATGCCACCCTGGTTTGCAAACCCCAAGCATGGAACATTCAAGAACAATGCCACGCTGAGTTCAACGGAAAAAGCAACTCTTCTGGGCTGGATCGAAAGTGGCTGCCCACCAGGACAGAAACCTTCGGTCGCAGATCGGGAAACCAAGGAGAACAAAAACACCCAAACCCCGTGGGAAATCCCGGAGCCAGACAGGGTTTTTTTCATCAGCGATCAGTCCCATCTCATTCCAGCGCAGGGGCAAGTGGAATACAAGTACTTTCTGGTCGACCCCAAATTCAAAGAAGACAAATTCCTGCAGTCCGTGCAGGTAAAACCCGGAAACTATGCCGTCGTTCACCACGCTTTGGTATCACTCGTGTTGCCCAGTGATGACTCCTTAGGCATTGGCAACTGCGGCGTGCTGATCAATTATGCACCAGGCATGCAGTCAACGAGCCTTCCCGCCGGCATGGGAATTCATGTTCCGGCAGGTGCGAAGTTTCTATTTCAGATGCACTACACCCCCAACGGGACCCAACAGCATGATAGGACTTCCCTGGGAATGACCTTTGCCGACCCCACCGAGGTGACTTCGATTGTCCGCGGAGGTGCGATTGCAAACGTCGGGATCACAATCCCACCCAACACTCATGACCATCAGGAGAATGCTGAATTGAAAATCGACAGTCCTGTTGAACTCCTAAGCCTGTCACCGCACATGCACTTGCGAGGAAAGGCTTTCCGCTATGAAGCATTTTTTCCCAATGGCCGTCGCGAAGTATTGCTGGACATTCCCAGTTACGACTTCAACTGGCAACTGCGTTACCTGCTGGAGAAACCGTTGCCCCTACCGCCAGGAACCCGTATTCGCTGCACAGCCTGGTACGACAATTCCTCCAGCAACCCCGCCAATCCGGATTCCAATCTTGAGATTCAATGGGGTGACCAGACGACTGACGAAATGCTCATCGGGTTCTACAGCATCGTTGAAAACCGATAACGCTTTGCGTCCCTGAGCTCTCAGCGATCGTCGTCTTGGGTGTTTGCACTAGAAGCCGACGGGATGATGTCCCCATCACCAAGGCATGTCCGCTACATTAGCATCCAGACTCCAGTTGGCCAAAACACGAGAGCACTGATGGATACTACTGACCAGACGCTTTCCGAGGAATTGTCTCTCTTATTCCGGGAGGATGTGACGGTAAGCGATACCACCAGCCAACAGATGGGCGACACTCAAATAGCGGTCGCTAACATGTCTTACTGGAAGTTGGATGAGAACCAACGCCATTACAAACAAACCGTTTTGGTACTCAGGGACTCGCACCTGCAGGTACCTGATTTCATCCTGCAATCGCGTTCCACCGGTATCTTTTTCAACGTCTTGACCCAACTGCTGGGACCAAGGCCTATCGAATTTCGGGACTCGCCCAAATTCCAAAACAAATACGTACTCTCAGGTCCCACAGAAATCGCAATTCGTGCGTTATTTACCAAACCCGTACGTGATTTTTTTGAAGAAGCGACGGAGTGGACCATCCGTGGCACTGAAAGTTGTCTCGTTCTGTGCCACCAAAACAAAATTCAAAAAGAACACGAACGGGAAAAATTTACCGAACAGGGACTACAGGTTCTGACATTGCTACAGGAGGCAGAGGAGCGTTTGGACCAGCAACCCGAGATTCGACGGCAAGCAACCCTTGAAGAACTGAATCAGTCAACCAATCAGTTCGGTGGTATCGCGGGAATGATGCTTGAAGAACAGTTAAAAAGACTCGCAATCCAACGTTCAGATCTCGAAGCCTACCTTCAATCAACGCCTCCCCGGCAACCCCCACCTGCGTTGACCAGACAAATCTATAGCGATCAATTCAAGTTTCTATTCGTAGGTTTAGGCTTTCTCATCTTCGGGATTGTCGTGGGCACCGTGCTACTGCTGACGATGAAAGACAACAGCAAGCTGGTAGCTGTTACCTTTACTGCCACCGTTCCAACCATTGGTTTATCTCTACTGCTTGCAAGTCTTCGCTTTCACCGAAGGACTTCCAGGACATTACTTTCGGGACGGGTGGCTACAGGCTCCATCCGAGACATCAAAAGCACAACTTCCAGCGTGAATGGGCAGCACAAATTTCACATATTCGTTCAGTACGAACTGGATGGCACAACGCACGATACAAAATTCAACGCCTACGGCTTCGAAGTTGACTTCGCGAAGAATCTCCTCTCCCGGGGCGAACCGACACGATTCCTGATTGACCCCAAAGACCCCAACCATGTCATTTGCGTTGACACACTGCGGGTCACCGAGGATCCTTGATCGCTATTCACCGCGTCAGACGACAAAGCTACGAGTTCAAAATGAATTCTGTTATCAGTCTGCAAGTTTCGCCATTTCGACGGCTGTCTGCTGCAGGCTCTTTGGCCAACTTTCGAATGTGAACTTCCTTGCTGCCGGGATGTTTGGAACCGTGATATTTTCAAGCAGTGATTCAGCAGGTTGAGCGTAGATGAACTGCACATCATTTTGGCCATAGGTGGCATTGAGGCTGCGTGCATAGATTTCCAGTTCAGCTGCGTACTCGGCTGGATCGTAGCCAATGTTACTTTCCGATGGGAGCCAAATCACGCCGGCGACTGCCATCGGCGTCATGGGGCTGACACACCAGTTGTAGGCGTAAGTCGGAATGGTATCACTTGCAACCTCACTGCCCTTCCCTGCCTCGGGAAAAGCTGGCGCTGCAAGCGGGGCCGAAGCAAGAGCCTCTGGCTTCCCGTGATCGAGTTTTTCAATCGAACTCACGAACTGTTTCACCTCCTTCACGTGATTTGCAACTGCAGTCTGTGCCACCTCGGTACTCGGATACTGCATGAACAATTCATCCAAGCGTTTTTTGAACAACGGATTCTTCACCTCCTTCACCCCAGCGAAGGATGTCCAGGAAAGTGGTGATGCCATTTGGCTGGAACGCCCACCCCGTCCTGACGACATGGTGATGAAGCCTTGGGGTACACCTTTGCGATTGAGTGTTTTGGCAAAGTGATACGCGAACATCGTGACGCCCCGATCGCCTTCCCATTGATCCGTTCCCATCCATGAGGAACGATACTTACCGCCTCCGGTTTCAAACTTGCGTTTTCGGGGGGTCGTAAAAGTGCTCGCGCTGGTCTTGCGTCTGAATTCGCGAACCAAAGGCAGTTCCCTCGGTGGAGTCGCCCCCTGAGCACGTGAATTGAAGGCCATTTCTCCGTTGAGCAACGTTGATCCCGTCAGATACCAGACATCGCCCACAAGGATATTGTTCACTGTCTTGGTGTGACCGTGCGTCGAGACCACCGACAGTGAAACTGGAGTGCTAGATGCCTCACGTGCGGGAAACTCAACCGCCCACTGCTGTAAATCATTTGCCACGGCGGTTCGCGTCACGCCCCCTAAAGTTACCTTTACCTCGATGCCCTTGTTGGCGTGCCCCCAAACGGGAATGGGCCGATCACGTTGAATCACAGCACCATCCCTAAAATACTCAACGACTTGCAAAATCGGATAATCAGGATCGGTGTATTGAGCATAGCGTGCTTTGAGAGCAGCAGCCTTTTCAAGATCGTCCTCTTCAAAAATCAGTGCCCCATCAACCACGGCGAATGGTGTCGCCGGCAACCCAGCCTTGTTGTAAAGATTCGACATTTCAGGAACAGCGTTATACGCATATTGCACACCAATCGGCTCTGGGACACTCGCAGACGTTACCACCACGTTGTTGCCTGAGATCACTGCCTCGGCGGCATGCCAAACCTTGTCTTTCCCGCAAAGTCGAAAATGATTCAACTGCCCCTGCGGATCCGGTTTCGCCGGCTCAACATACTGACCTTCTTCGCGGTAATCCTTCGCCATGCCTTTACTACCGATCATCAGACCACCGAACAAACTCTGCTGTTCGAATGAGACAATGACCTGATTTGCTTTCACTTCGTACCCTGTGTAAATCGGGCCGGTATAAGGGATGTCGCGTCCATACTGTTTTGCCAGCGCCCAGCGTGCCATTCGCATTCCCGGATGCAGCTTGTTGAAATAGTGAATTCCCTGAGGGCGTGCAGAATTCAGGTCAGACTGAACGACCATCCCCACGTGGTCCCGGTTTTCCATGAAGAACTTATGCTGCACCTGCCGAATATCGGCAAAACCCACTGTGTTCGGATCCGGCGATCCATAGCACTGCATTTGGGTGAAATAAAACGGCATCTCGGGCATGCCCCACGCGTCTCTCCAGCCCTCAACCAAAGCTTCCATTCGCGCGGCATAGATACGTCCATCTTCCGAGTTACTGGTTCCCTGGCACCAGATTGCACCGCGAACTGCGTAGGGAATCACCGGATTGATCTTGCCATTGAAAAATTGCGAAGGGCCGCGCCACATGCCAGCGATGCCGGGCAATCCCGGACGAGCAGGAATACGTCCACCTGCGTCAGCCGCCTGCCCTGCAACTTTTTGCCACGATGCCAAATCTTTGTAGTAACTCTCAAACGCTTTGCGTCCTTGCTCTGCTGTCGGGTCCGCGTCTTGAATCAGCTCAGCATCAATTTTCAAGCCCGCATGCCGCTCAATTGCTTGACGCTCAGTGAACGCCTCGATCCGCGTATTGCTATGCGCACTCAACAGAATCCCAACAGGCACATCCAACTCTTTGTACAGCTCATAGGCAAACGCCAGGGACAGGGCAGAAAATCCACTGGCACTTTGATGTGTTTGCCATCCCTGCTCGGACGATGCCTTCTTTTGTGGATACAGCGCTGAAACGGTACTGATATTGATCTCACGGATCGGGATGCTTGCCTTCGAACCCGCAATCTCACTTGCAATTTCCCGGCACATGCTGCTGCCAGCGGTCCACACCATGTTGGACTGGCCTGATGAAAACCAGACTTCTCCCACTAACACGGACTCGAGCGAAATGGTTTCATTCCGATCGTTTTCCACCTTTAGAATCCGTTCCTCTCGCGAAGCGGTGAGAGGCTCAAGCCGAACCATCCAGTCACCCTGTTGATTCGTAATCGTAGATTTCTGTTGCCCGGCGAATTCAACGGTCACCTTAGTGCCAGGCAGATCAAATCCCCACACGGGAACCTCAACCTGACGCTGCAAAATCATGTTGTTGGTAAATGGCACCGCGACTTCGAGCGTTTGCTCCCCAGTTGCAGTGGTCGGTACTGACAGCACAGCAACCACTGAGAACACCACCAATGAAGCAAAAACTCTGATTTCTTGTATGAGCATCATTTACAAATCATTTTTAAAAAGACACGAGGCCAGCCACAATCGGCCAGATTGTGCAGGTAATTTTCGGGAAGACCCGTTGGCGAAACTGCCACCCACATGATCGGCGTCCAAACCGGCAGCTATCTCAACTTCAATCGACAAAACCGACCAGATCAGCACAGCTTAGTGTTCGGCGCAATCGAGCAACAGGAACCATGCGGAACACTTTTGGTTGCGATGCCACGACTGACGCCAGTGGTGCAGATTCACTTATTACTCGGTTTCCTTTTTACCAAGGGCATCCGCGTTCCAAAGCTCCCACTTATCTGCCAATTCGTTGACTTTTTCGGGCTGCAACTTTGCAAGATTTCGGGTCTCCGTTGGATCCGCCTGCAGATCATAAAGTTCCCAGGACTTCCCTGCCCTGATTGCTTTCATGTTACCTTGCCGAACTGCATTGGCTCGATTGAATCGCCAGTAAATTTCCTTGTGCTCTGCCCGTTGCTTGCCCTCAAAGATTGGCAGCAGAGATAATCCAACTGGTTTTTTTGTTTTCCTGCCTAGGATCTCTTTGGGATAGTCCGCGCCGGTGATCTCTCTGAGCGTAGTGGAGATATCGACGATGTGACCGACCTGATTTGTCAATCTGCCGGACTGTTTCAGGCTGTCTCCCTGATGGGAACCCTTGCCTTTGATCACGCGTGGCCAATGCACGATGAACGGTGTTCGAGTTCCACCCTCATAATCGGTTGACTTGAACTTGCGATAAGGCGTGTTACTGGCGTTCGCCCAACCGACCGAAACCGTTCGATAACTTTCAACTCCCCCAGGAGGAATGCCGGGTGTTGTATTGGGCTGTTCAGGACATGCACCATTGTCCGATAGAAACATGATCAGGGTATTCTCCCAATCTCCAAGCTCTTTCACTTTGTCAAAAAGCCGCCCCAGATTCTGATCCACTCGATCAATCATGGCGCAGTACACCGCCATTTTGAGATCTTCTCGATCCTGCTGTTGTTCTGTCAAATCATCCCACGCCTTGGACGCGCGATCAGTCAATTGATGATTGGGGCCGATAATCCCCATTTCCTTCATTCGCTCAAATCGCTGTTTGCGAATGACATCCCACCCCACTTTGAATTTCCCACGGTACTTGGCAATATCCTCTGGCCACGCGTGCAGTGGGTAATGCGGCGCCGTGTATGGCAGATAGAGAAGAAAAGGCTTTACCTCGTCTTTGTACTCCTCCAGTCGATCAATGGCATAATCGGTGAACGCATCGGTCGTATAAAAGCTGGGATCAGGGTTGGTGTAACCCATGATCACTCGATCTTCGATGGCCCACCGTCTCAAACGATTCTTTGTCTTGCGTCCCGGAGCACCTTCACCCTCGCGAGCTTTCGTTCCCGGATTGAAAAAATTGCAGCAACCATCGGCAAGCCCAAAATAACGATCAAATCCTCGTTTGGTTGGCAGCGTCTCCTGATGCCATTTCCCGGCGATAAGAGTCCGGTACCCAACCGTTTTCAATACCTCGCCAAGGGTGGCACCGTACTTCATATCACGATCACCAATGTGATACGCGTAATTACCCGTCAACAGTTCAGCACGCGTCGTGTGACACTTTGCCGTGTTATAGAACTGAGTAAACCGAAGCCCGTTCTGCGCCAATCCATCGATATTTGGCGTTTCCACTTCGCCACCATAACAGCCGATATCGGAATATCCCATGTCGTCGACCATGATCAAGATGATGTTCGGGGCGGGAGCCTCGACTGCAGAATCCTGTCCAAAGCACATCGACAGGCAAGCACCACACATCCAAAACATTGGCACACAGGCAAGACTGAAAATCAAATGACTTCGCTTGTTCATAAAAACTGACCTCAGATCAATCGGACATTTGCTTGCTGAACGCAACTTGAATCTGGTGTTGGGTGCCATGAATCACCAAACGTTCCGCCAAAGCCGTCCCGCATGCGTAAGCTAGAAACTAATTTCCACAATATTCAGGGCACGAAGAGTCCTTCGTGGTCGCTTTCAAACCACACCGACGACAAACAGCCTTCATCAAACTGGTTCGACCGAATCGTCCACAGTATCGGCATTGGCTTTTGATTTTTTCATGTCGAAAATTTTCGCATAGATCGCGCCCACCATTCCCGAACACTGCATCATCCAAAACGCCTCAGCAAGAGCCCTACCATATCCATAACGATTTCTTCCATACGTTCCCAGGCTTATCCCCCCACTATTGAGAGCATGGAAATAAGAAGCCAAGGTAGCAACCAGCACACCGATACAAAACCCACGCCACCATCCGCGGTGCAACAAACAGCCCATTGCCGCAATCACAGTAACCAACATCAGCCCAAGTTGAATGATCAATGACGCCGAACGCGGGGAGAACCAGTCATCCAACGAATCAACCAGGGTAGGAACGACCAAGCCTATGATGACATTGACAGCCAGTAGGATTAACAGACTTCTCCACCCCTGAACCCACTGCTGAAAGCGATGTGAACTTTTCGTTTTCATCCGGCCCAAACGAAAACCAACCAACATTAAAAGACCGCCAACCAGAATCATGATCATGGCGACCTGGTGTACGTAATTTCCGGTGGTTTCAAGGAATCGCACGCCTTGAAAAATACCGAGCAACGCCGCCGTAGTAATTGCCAAAAACAAACCAACCAAAAAGCAAATGACTCCAGCCCCAAGCACTTTCCCCTCGGGCATTCGGATGAGTCTTCGCTTGGTATCGACTACCTGCGAGTAATCCTGGTCAAGCGGATGCCTATCGTCATCAAGATCGTTATTCATGGTTCCTCGTCTCAACCCTGTTTCCCTTGGACCATCACTTCCCTTGGACCGTCACTTCACTTGGACCGTCACTTCCCTTGGACCGTCACTTCACTTGGATCGTTACTTCACTTGGATCGTTACCATGCACAGCTGACACGACCTCCAAACACCATTCCTATTCGATTGAAATGGACCATCACCATCCCCCCAACGAGCCAGATGCAACACTCAAGCAGCAGCCCACGACTTCTTTGCTTTGAGTTTCACCCGAAGTATACCGCCAATCAAACTCCGTCGCTTGCCGCGTACAAAAGCACCCAACAGTCTTTGCCAAGTGATCGTCGAACCAGCACCTCGATTCCAACTGCACCGAGAACTTGCAAGCTGGAACAAGTCCAGTGGTATCATGAAGCAGACCGCCTGAAAGTGGATAGCACCCGTTGCCCTGCTTCGAAGCAAAATTGCCACGGCAGTCCGATGCGATCCAAACACCCTGAACTACGTCATCTGAGTTTGGCCTGAAGCGCATCTCATGCCCGGATGCGGCGATTGCATTCGCTGTCCTGCGGCCGGCTGCCTTCGACTGAAAGTTCTCACGCCAGCGATCAATGGTATACAAGTTCCCAGCCAACAAGGTCACGAGCAACGATTCCCCAGTTGAAGCGGGAATGACTGCGTGCATCACCGTCGCGAGCAGACCACCACGCGTCATCGTTGATTTCGTGGCGGAACCGCCCGACGACGGTCGCCTGTTTCAAATTCGTCGGTCCAGACAAATTGAGATCCGGCATCGACCATGGGCGGTTGCATTTCAAGCCCAGCGAACAGATAAAGCACAAGAACCGCTGCGGCGAGCCTGCCATCGAGTTGTTGCCTGAATCCCATGCCGTTTAAACCCAATTTCTTCAATTAACGAAACATACAGATAGCTCGCAACGCATGAGCAAACGTGACTCCCACCCCCAGTAGATTTCACTTGTTATGATGTTCACAAGGAGTGGATTACGTCGTTTGACAATGCACCTTCTGAAGAGAAGCGGGACGTACCGGAAACCGCAATGCACATGCAAATCCCAAGAGGAACACGATCGCCATGACCGTTTCTTCCAGTCGGTCACAACCGTATTCCGTAGCGGTTTGAGCGTCTTCCAACACCGCCCCCTCTCGCTCAACAGAAGACGTGACATTGACGACCCAATACATTGACGACCCAATACATTGACGACCCAATGAAATTCCTCACCGCTCTCTGTTAATCTGCCCCAACACGATGAAACCCATGTTTCCCTTCTACCATCGTCTCTCACGTTCATTGGTCATCTGGATTTCGCTGCTCACGGGGATGTTTGCACTCAGCAGCAAAGCATTCCCCCAACAACGTGATAACAACGCGAACGAAATACAGCAGGCCCCATCACAATCAACGAAGAAGGCACCGAGTTCCAGCACGTTGAAGATTGACGCATCAGGCAACGATCAACGGATGCCTCGGACCGCCATCGAGTACGCTCGCATGTGTGAAGCGGAACTGGGGGTTCCTCCACAGATCGATCTCGACCGAGCGGTTGAGATTCCGATTTTTATCGACGGTAAACAGGTTTACGGAAACTACCCAACCTGTGACAACCCGGTCCTGATCGGCAAAAGCACAGTGTCGGGATCTGTCATACAGCGATACGAAGGGAAGACAGCCGATGGCGTCAGACTACCCCATGTTCTATGGGTAGCGTTTGGTCGCAACTCAAGCTCATCAACTGCGAGAGTCGTGGGGTCAGTGCAAATGATCGGCTACAACCAGCAAACCGGTGCGACTGCATTTTTTGAGAGTGGTGACCACATTGCACCTTGGGTATCGCTGGACAAGGACACTTGGCGCATGCGAGGCAGGATGCCTTGGATTGATGACCCTCGCGAGTTCAACGAGGCATTTGTCCCCGCTCCCATGCAATGTGTCCAATGTCACCAAAACGATCCGTTCATCACCAATTCATTCATCACGGCTGCCAAAATCCCTGGAACAGAAGAACCGGTCATCCCGATCCTTGACGCCAACTCTCCCTATCACGTGATCGGCGGTTCCCAATGGGACATGCGTACGATCAAACTCAAAGACAATGCCTGCTTTGATTGTCACCGTGTTGGCATGAAGACAGTTGAACTATTCACGCAATCAGGATGGGATGTCAATGAACACATGCCACCGGATGACCCTGGCAGTCTGGCAGATGCTTATCAACAACTCTTGGCGGCATGGCAACAGGGTCCTGAAAAAGTTTCTGGAGCAGAATGGATCATTCCACCTGCGCGAGGAACGGCGACAAGAACGGTTGGAACTGATTATCCGCACAAAGCGGCGTTCAACCGCAATCAATTTACGGACGTCGATTCTAGCCGGGAGCGAGAATCCCAAATGCTCGAACTTATGAGGATGCGTTACTTTGAATCAAGCAAGCAATTCCAAAGGCAGGTAGCACAAGGCATCTTGACGCCAGAGGAAGCGGATCGTGAACTTACCAAGTTACTTCGCAAAATACTCTCGGCCTCAGAAAAGTAGCGTTTGCGATCACGACTGCCAAAAGAGGAACTCAGGGATAAAAAAACACCTTTCTCGGTCGTCAGATGATGGGCAAAACCGACGCAATATCGCCCCACAAGTTCGAGAGTCTCAGACAGCGCACATGATTTTGAACGAATCTGTATTCTCACTATCCTCTTCTGAGTCGATGTTCGATGTAACAACATTCATTGACTAGCAGCGCGTTGGCCAGGCAGCAACAATGAGCAGCAAACTGCTAGAGTAGACGCGAGCGGCATAACATTGTGGATACAGTCGACTGGGCTATGATGGAGAGACGATTGTGCGGCTCAAACACCTTTTCTTCTGCCATCGTTTGAATTCCGTTGAGCCAAGCCTCAATGCCATTTCCCAGATTTAAAAAGCGAGTGCGTCCCATGACAGCCAGGTTTCTCGTGTGCCTTTTCACAGCGTTCATTGTTCATCAGCAAGCCGTCCAGGGTTTCGCACAAGACACGCCGGACACGATCACGGTCAGCGGGACGGCAACGACGAAAATCACTCCTGATGTAATGAACTGGAATCTTCAAGTTAAAAATAAAGAGCCGAACCTGGAAAAGGCCGCTGAAACGCATGCCTCCGCAGTCAAGACCGTGCTGGATTTTTTGAATGCACAACAACTCCCAGAAACTGACATCCAGACATCGGGCATGCAATTTGGACAAAACTGGACCTACAAGGGCCGCGAACAAATCAAAGATGGTTATTTCGCGTCGACTGACATCGCTTTCAAAGTGGAAGATCTGGCCAAGTACACGAAACTGTGGATCGGTCTGTCCCGTCTTCCCCACGTTTCCTTGACCGGTGTTCATTACGATCACTCCCAACGGATTGAACTGCGTAACAAGACCCGCAAAAAAGCATTGCTGGCTGCCAAGGCAAAAGCCGAAGTCCTTGCTGATGCAATCGGCTCCAGGATCGGCCGTCCCCTCTCTATTGAAGAATCTTCCGGAAACTTTGGACTGAGAACTTCAAACTACACCATGAGCAACAGCATCACCGGGTCAGCAAGCAGTTCCGGAGACACCGTTGATCTCGCTCCCGGACTGATCCCAATTACGATGCAGGTGAAAGTTTCTTTTTTACTGATCACAGACTGAAAATTTTTATCATCATTGGACAGGTATGCGCTGCCTGCTACCACGATCTCACATATTTTGTTGCCAGAGATACCACTTCCGTTAATTGGTCAGGCACCAACGTCCGTTCACGTTCCCTTACCCCACCTCTCAGCCCACCGCATTTGGAGCAGTCAATGTACCGCGTCGCTCTCTGGTCATTTCTTATCGTCTCGTGTCTCAGCGTCAATCAAAAAGTGGTCGCCGAGCCTGCGTTTGGAAAGCAGCCGAACATCATTTTGATCATCACGGACGATCAGGGATATTACGATCTCTCAGGGCATGGAAATCCCCACCTTGCCACGCCAAATCTCGATCAACTTCGGAATGAAAGCTTGCGGTTCACCAGATTTCAGGTCAGCCCAACCTGTGCACCAACGCGATCAGCAATCATGTCTGGTCGAGCTCCGTTTTACGTGGGTGTGACGCACACCATTCTTGAACGTGAACGCATGAAACTCGGGGTCCCTACGATGCCCGAGATGCTTCGCGACGCTGGCTACACCACCGGCATTTTCGGGAAATGGCATCTGGGTGACCAGGCACCTTACCGGCCCGACCAGCGAGGTTTCGATGAAGTGTTCATCCACGGCGCTGGCGGAATTGGCCAATCTTATGCTGGCAGTTGCGGCGACGCTCCCGGCAACAAGTACTTTGATCCCGCCATTCTGCACAACAACGTGTTTGAAAAGACCAAAGGCTTTTGCACCGACATTTTCTTTACGCAAGCAATGGAGTGGATGGGTACGCAGAAAGGCAAAAAGCCTTTCTTTGCCTATATCACTACCAATGCACCGCATGGCCCCTTCATCGCACCTGATTCCTACAAAAAGAAGTTTGCGGATGCGGGGATGAGTGGCAGCACTGTCGGTTTCTATGGAATGATTGAGAACATCGATGACAATGTAGGTCGGTTGACCAGGCAACTCGCGGACTGGGGCATTGAAGACGATACTCTGTTGATTTTCATGACAGACAATGGCCCGTCGGCTTCCAACTACAACGGCGATCACAAAGGCAAGAAGGGAAGCGTTGACGAAGGCGGAACTCGGGTCCCAAGCTTCTGGCGATGGCCAGGCGTGCTGCAACCAGGCACGGACGTCAAAACCGTTGCCAATCACTACGATATCCTGCCCACGTTTGCCGAGATCGTGGAAGGCAATCCAAAACAGCAAGACCAGTTGCACGGGCGCAGCCTGGTCCCACTACTGAAAAGTGCCAACGCTCCGTGGGAAGCTCGCTTTCGGGTATTCCACAAAGGACGTTGGGGCAAAGGCGACGCGGAGAAATCACGCGACAACAGCTTCGCAGTTCGTAATCAGCGATTCCGACTTGTCGGTCGTGATACGCTGTATGACATGGAGCAGGATCCATCTCAGAAAGAAAATGTGATCGCCGACCATCCAGAAGTTGCCCAACAAATGAACGCGGCGTACGACAAGTGGTATGACGGAGCACTCCCCAACATGGTCAATGAAGACGCTCCTCTTACCGGGCACAACGCATTTCACCTGATGTTCTGGAAACAATATGAAATGGAAGTTCCGCCAGTGCGGGTGCGCAAGCCTCGTACGCCGAAGAAAAACAGAAAGAGGAAATAGGACCTTTCCCGACATTACCAATCTGGCCTGCGGGCGAGACCCGGCAGGCCAGATCACTTGGGTGCAGGATCAATCGCACGCGTAGGGGAATCAAACAGCGTCCATGTGAAAGCCACAATTCAGTGGGCTGACAGCGTTGAACCCGTCGCCGTCCCCAGAGAGATCCGCCCCAGAGAGATCCGTACTCAGAACGCATCAATTCAAACCGACGAGAAAGTTCTTTTCACGCCGCCAATGAAATCGACCAGCTGTGAAATCAGGAGCGTGACAGAGGGTTTTCGAAGCCCGAGTTCCCTCCAAGGCAGAAACGTTCCCTGCTTGCAGGGGTACATGATGCGGCCCACACCTCAGCTCAGCCCGGCCAGCACTGCCGGTACAAGCTGCGGCAAAAACCCATCCGGGATTTCTTTGCCAATCATCTCTAGTATGGGTCCCAGTTCTGGGTTGAGCAGTTCTGAGTTGAGCAGTGCTGTGTTAGCGAACAGCAATAGCCCTTCTTCCAATCCAAGCTGCTCTCCATCTTTGAGCTCAGCAAAGATTTCGTCGAGTGTGACAACGTGATCAAG